>CAJCJB010000357.1 GCA_903970545.1 Candidatus Saccharimonadota bacterium
TTATTATTATTAAACAGTGGGGGAGCCTGTGATGCTAACTCAACACTACAAACTATTTATACTGATTATATAACTTCTACTGCTACAGCCTGTAAGTACAAACCGGCTTTACTGGCTTATGATGAATGGAATGAGCCTCAATTATCAAATTTGGGAGACTGGGAGTCTAAAGCTGATGTTTGCAGCCAAACAAACGGTTGGTATAATACTTTTAAGAACAACGACCCAAACCATTTAGTTACGGTTGGTATATGGGCAGGTGGTTTTGGACCCGACGCTACTAATTGGAGTTCGGATGTGTATAGTGCCGATTTTTATGCCTTTCATGTGTACCCTAATAGAGAATTACATTCTCACCAACAAGTTGCTTACATCTATCCGGTGGGTGATACAACATGGGAGACTGTGGTAGACACCAATTATATTTATGACAATATAACCTTATATGAACAAAAATATAATGCTACGATAAGGTGGTTAGCGAATACTACCACCCGACCCTGGCTAATTGGCGAAACAGGTTTTACGGCTAATTTGCATAGAAATTCCAATTCAGATTTTGCCGACGGAAGTGTAACTTCTCAAAGTGATTTTTTACAAAATGCGTGTACCGTTAATATACAAGCAGGAGGTATGGGTACTCTATGGTGGGATTATCACGATGTTTCTTGGATTTTACCTAATGCCCCAGGGGACAGTTATTTTGGATTGGTTGACTCATTAGGAAACATAAAACCTGCTGGTTATGCTTTGAAAAACTTTAATAGTAATGCGGTAACGGGTACAGCACCGCCATATCCACCCAATTACCAGAACATGGATGGTAATGGTGGAACGCCTATAAACGGAACAGTATCAGGTATTCAAGATGCTTTGGTTTCGGGTTGGCACTTGCCTACGTGGCAATTTGCAGCTACTGTGCCTACTGATGCGGGTGGGAATTTCACCATTACTTCTAAAACACCTCAAATAATTTCACAACCAAATACATCAATAATAAATCGTTTAGAAATAGGAGCTATTGGTTATGATATTGCAATATGTGATGGATATACAAATCCGGGGGATTTATATAACGGAAAAACGTTTAGTCTAAACCAAGCAGGTTATTATTATGATGTAACTACGGCAAATATTCACTTATCAGCTAACTCTAATTATTCTCCCATTGTTGCGTATAATGAACTTACTTTACAAGATTTTTATATAAGTGCAAGTACAGGGGGGACTGTATATACAATGACCTGCGAGGCTACGGGTGAAATTGCCATATTGCCGCAGGGGAGTACCGACAGCTATGTGGAGGCAACAGCAGAAGCAGCTTTTTACATTGGTTTTGTTTTCCCAAATTGCTTTGATGGAACATGGGCGAACTCTAATACTGAAAGGCATGTGAGCGGAGGTAACAATCAGGCTTCAGGGGGCGAGGGTACTCATGGGGGGATAGGAGAAACAACAATTAGTAATGGAGCAGCAGAAACTTATGTGAAAACTATTTATTTAAGTACAGAAAGTAATTTTACAACTTCTGTTTACCCCAACCCTGCCAGCGATAAAATATTTATTAATGCGGGAAAAAGTATTAATTTTATGATATTGTATGATGGCAGTGGCAAAGAGGTTTATAAGAACTACATAGTGCAACAAGGCTTACAAAATATAGACATGTCAGGTTTAGCGCCCGGTGTGTATAATTTGAAAATTATTTATACAGATAACAGTATTAGTATAAGTCAAATAGTAAAACAATAAAAGATGAAAAAGATATTAATAACAATAGCATTATTGACAAATGTGATATTAAGTTACAGTCAAAATTGGGAATGGGTAAAACTAATACAACCTAATGACAATAAATCATATATGACTGGCATGGCAGACCTTTATGGTAATGTATATGGGGCAGGTTTTTTTAATCAAAGTATAAACTTAGGTAACAGTCAGTCTATTAGTGGTAATTGGGATGGTTTTTTAAGCAAGTTTGATACGTCGGGTGCTTGCCAATGGGCACAACATATATACGTTACTACACAGGGTTGCGGTTGCACAACAGAAGGCAACAGAAGTAGTGCGCAGGTAGCAGGTTTTGATAGTCAGGGTAATGTAATTGTAACTGGATGGTTTTGTGGATGCGGTGCAGCCTTTGGTAGTGGTATTACATCTAACTATCCGGGCTATGCTTTGTTTTTAGCAAAGTATAGTCCATCGGGGCAATGCCTGTGGGTGCAAACAAAAGCAAGCTCAATGAATACATCTACAGGGCAAACTGATGATTTTTTTAATGCTTTAACTATTGATAAGCAGGATAATATTTACATATCTATGTTTAACTTTGCTAATAGTGTTACTTTTTGTGGTTTAAATTTTGCAAATCAGGGAGAATATTTTTTTAAAGTTAATACCAATGGGGGGGGGATATGGAATAAGCAAATCGCAACAACGACAAGTGGTTATAGTATTATGCAAATGGAATATTTTAATAAGAGAATATTTGCAACCTCACAATATACAGGAGTTTGTTCATTTGGCACAACTACGCTTACCGCTCAAGGTAGTTTAGATGTAGCTGCCACAAAAATGGATACTGCCGGAAATGTTTTAGCGGCTGCCGATATTGGTAGTAGTAGTGGGCAGACAAGTGCTCTTTCATTAGCCATTTCAAATAACAGAGTTGTTTTATTATCTCAAAGTGGTTCATCAAGTATTATAGTAGGTACTTATACTTTAAACACAGGTTCAGGTATGGATAATACATTTTTAGTTGCTTATGATACCACAAATCTTAGTGTGCAAACAGCACGTAATACGGCTAACAATAGTAACGGTAGTGGTACAGGTTTATACAACGATAACAAAGGTAATATGTATTTATTAGCTTATAATAATACCACAACAGGTTTTGGCAATATAAGCAATGTACCTATAGGGAAACATATTATAAAAATGGATGCTACTTTATATAATTACTGGCATTTAGAAAATACCAATACCTGTGTAGCACCAGATACGTTGGGTAATTTATATACTATAGATAATTTTTCTGGCTCTGATACTTATGGTTCTTTTACTGAAACTGCAACTAACGGCATAACTTTAGGTAAAATAACCAATGCCTACACAACAGGCATACAAAACAGAACCGCACAAACAAACAACATGCAGGTTTACCCAAACCCAAGCAGCAGTTTGTTTAATTTAATGTTAAGTACAACTATTTTAAATAACAACAGCGTAACGGTTTCCTTATATGATGTAACTGGCAGATTATTAAACAACATCCCTTATACTCAACCTGATGAAAGCACTCTGCAAATTAACTTGACAAACTACGCAGAAGGTAATTACCTGATAAAAGTACAAGTAGATGGGGTGTTATATTCTGCTAAGTTGGAGAGGTAGGGTTACCTTTTTTAACTGTATATTAACTCTAAGTAAATTATATACCATTTACAATTTTATATTTGATTTAATGACTATTTAATCTGAATAAATATGTTATACGAAAAGGTTTTAAAAAGAAAACAAGATGTATCAGGAATTACAATAAATCCTATCCTTGATGCAATTAATATAGAGGAATGCCAAACGCTTGATACTTTTTATGGTTCTGACGCATTTATAAAGGATAAAATTGATAAATGTATAGGTGTTCTTGATAAATTAGGAATAGACTTTCATCCAGAATATAGAACGGTTTATGAAGAATACAGCGAGGCAATAACTTATTGGGAACTGAAAAAGAAATATGATGTTACAAGAGTGCCGGAAGCGGGTACACCTACTCCTGATTTTCATGTTAAGCTGACAACGGGAAAGTATCCTTTTGATATTTATGCCGAAGTAAAAACACTATCTTTTTTAGATGGCAATTTAAACTATAAAGAAGCAGAAAAAAGTGGAGTTCAAGCAAAAATATCTTCGGAGGAACAACTTAAAAGGGAGGGAGCTACCATTGGTTTTGGTGAAGCTATTATATCGCCTTTTTTAAAAAACAATAAATTACCGACAACAACGGAATTAATTGAAATTTATATAAGGAAAATTGAAAATAATATAAAGGAAGGACAATTTGATAAAGGAGATACAATCCTTATGATAGACATAAAACAGCTTTTACTCCAAAGCTATTGGGATGAAAGTGCTATTGCAATTTATCAAGAAGGGTTTACAAAATCAATGGTTAGTGGAGTTTTATGGAATATGGCTTTTGGAAAAGAAAATAATTTAATTTATAAGCCAATAGATTTTGAGGGGAAACCTAATATTGATAGTCCGCTAACTAAAAACGGAATTTTAGTTGATTATCCTTTTGTCAAAGGGATTGTAGTAGCAGCATATAAAAATTTTCAAGAGCGAAAGTATATTGGTTTTTTTCGCCATGAAGACCACCAAAAGCAAATTGCCCATTTTATTACTGATTTTTGTGAATTCTACAATGACGACTTAAATACAAATGCTTTCAGAATTTTACAAAATAGAAAATAAATAAAGAATAGGGTATGCTGGAGATAATAACAACTCATCTAAGGCGGCGATTACCTATAGATATTTACCCCTTATCTATAGTTGTTTTGCCCTAAGCAGTTGCCAAATAAGATTTTAGTTTAGATAAAATTTGAAAATCTTGAATTAAAGAGTTCGACTTTTCGTCTGTGGGGTCTACTTTATGAAACAAGCCGCTATTTTTAGCGGCTTTCTTTTTTTCACTATCTCTGAAAGCCTTTGTAACATTGCCAAACAGGTCTATTAGCTCATTAGGTTGGGGAGTTCGATAACTATTTTCTGAAAAAATTAGTTTTTCAGGGAATATTGAACTCAACATAGCTTGTTTCTCTTCCAAAGTGGCGGTGCTGTAATAATAGGGCAGGTTTCCAAACAATGTAACGCCAAATGTTAAGTATTTCATAAAACCACTCTCCGTTTCTTTCAACTCGCTTATTCTTACTTTCAGGTTGGTAGTTTCCTTTTGTAAACTGTTTTTTATCCTGTTATAGCCTTCTTTGTCTAATTCATCGCTTATCAGTTTTCTTGTTGCCTTGTCGAGCATATCCGCTTTCTTGTCTATTTCATGGGGGTTAGAAATTGCCTCTTTATGCCGTCGAAGGGTATTCCTTGTGGGGTTCCCGTTCCTGCTATTGTTGTAATAATACCTAAAGTATTTACCATGCGTACACGCATATTATCCCAATCAGAAATATAGATATTACCAAGTACATCTACTATCACACCATAAGGGTAAGATAATTGCGCTGAAGTAGCTTGCCCACCGTCCCCTGAATAACCTGTCGTTCCATTACCCGCAACGGTTGTAATTATACCTGAAGTATTTACTTTACGGATGCTAAAGCCACTATAATCACAAATATAAAGATTGCCTGAACCGTCAAAGGCTATTCCTGTTGGGTTGCCTATTTCTGCGGCAGTAGCCTGCCCACCGTTTCCATTTGAACCTGCCGTTCCATTTCCTGCTACGGTAGTAATGATACAACAGGAGTTAATGACTCGGTGTTTTTTGAACGAATTTCATTCCAGATATGTTGGATTACTTTATTTATGTTGAGCATTAACAATATTTTTTTCTTTTTCTCAGTCTAATTAATAGATAAGTATCGATTAATAAACCATCAGTTTTTGGGTAGTTTGCCTATCATTTATAGTAAACTTAATTAAATACAAACCTTTTGAAAGCCCTACAGGTAAATAGGCATTAATATTTTGTAAACCGATATTTTGAGTTTTGTGTAATAGGCTACAAACAAAATCTCCATTCAAGTTATATAACTTAATTGAAACTGATCCTACTTCTTTTAAGGTATAGGTTAAGTATACATTATCGGTAGCAGGGTTAGGAAATACAGTTAAGTTAATATCATTGTTTAAATAAGTTTCTATACCAGCTGATGATACAGGCGTTAATATCATACTGGTAGTGCCTACCTTATCTCCTCCATCAGTTCCATCAAGGTTTACACCTAGTCCGGCAAAATAAAGGTAAGCTTTTCCACTATCAGGTGCTGTCCAAACAAAACTATAAATACCATTAGAAGGTGCGCTATGCGACAGGGTAGATGGGTCGGTTGTATGTGCATATATTTGAGTATTAGGGCTAAGCATAGTATTGAATGTGCCTGCGTTTTTAGCTCCAGCTGCGGCATTAGTGTTTATTATTTCCAAATTAAAGCCATAGGCAGTATAGCTGCCTGCAACCGTTGCAGTAATAGTATAGGTTGTATTTGCTGTATAAGTGTTTCCAGCTCCAAAAGCAGGTACCGCAGTAATGCTTAACGTAGGTATGGTGCTACCACCAGAATGACATGCAGAACAAGTGCTTCCATCCCAAGGCGAATTACTTCTCCATTCTTCTCCGGAAGATTTAACTATTGTAAAAGCAGATACTACAATAACACCTAAACCAATTAACGTAAATAAAGTAAATTTATTTTCCATATATATTTTATAGTTTCAGAATACGCGTTGTAAAACTATCTTGGTCTGTTTGTATGTGCAATAAATAGGTGCCTTGCTCTAAATTAACGGCTCTGTTAACTTGATTAGTAATTATATATTCTTCATTACTTAATAATCTTCCTGTAAGATCATACCATGTCATGATAGCTTTTTGCCCAGCCATATCAGAAGGGAATTGCATGGTGATTGTATTCTGAACAGGATTATTAGTTTTTATTAGTGATTGAGAATTTTTGATTTCATTAATTGAACTTACCGGATTAGCAGGACCTGTTCCAGTAGTATTGTATGTAACACCAAGTTCAACCATTACAGGATATTTATCTGATAAATTAAAAATGGCATCTAACACGTTTTGAGGAGCAGAGGTATTTAAACCATACGTGGTACTGTCATTTACCGAAATATTTAACCTGTTACCATTATTCCCTATTGTTTTATAAGAATGAGATATGTAGTTAATATAATCAAAATTATTAGTTATCCAACCTGATAAAAGAATATGAATAAACCAATCGCCTAAACCACCACTTGTACCACAACTATTTGGTACCGTAGCTGATTCTCGGGTTGTTGTATTAAGATAGGCTTGACAACTGGTACAACCATTCCAATTTAAAGGATAATTAAAAACATGGTCAATACCAAATGGTGGATCATAGAATAAAAAACTGGTATCGGTAGTTGTAGTGTACATTTCGTAACCTGCTTCTGTGCTTGCATGTGTATTAAAATCGCCCATGCTGATTAGATTAGGTAGGTGATAAAAAATGTTTTTTAAATTATGTATAACGAGCGTATCCTGTTGATTACGACTATCAATATCATTAGTTGTTGAACCCGAAATAGTATGATTTAATACAAAATATAAAAAGGTGGTATCATGTGTAGTGCTAAGATTAGGATCTTTATAATATAGTTTATACAAATCAAAATCTTCCTGAATATCACATAAGTTTTTTACAGATAGAAAACCCAATTTATTTTGATTATAAAACAAAACATCCATATCATTATCATTACCGTTGGCATAATCGGTTAAAGTACAATAAGCATACCTGCCCGGATAAGCGGCATTAAGAGCATAGGTTACTACAGAATCGGCAAATCCAACCGGTGATATGCCATTTCCGTCAGAAGCACTAAGTTTAATTACCTGCATTTTAACTAACCCTAATATATCGGGGTTGGCATATTGCACAATGGTTTTAAGTTTAGAATGCAGATAGCCGTTTGTGCCCTGGCAACCATCTCCGTAGTGTAGTACATTATAAGCAATTACCCTTAGCGTATCGTTTTGTGAAAAGCAATTCTTAGTATATGGCATTAGTGAAGTTAAAACAATTAGTAGTTTTTTTTTCATTTTAGTTGATTATGTATGTGTTAAAATTATTGAGTTGCAAAAGTATATTTCATTTTTGGAGATAATGCCCACTTAACAATTCCTTAACGTAGAATTAATATTAAGTTAACATAGCAACTGTTTTTAGTGATTAAATGTTAAAACTCACCATAATGCTGCTGTTTTTAGCTCAAAACCCATACAGGCAAGTTAGTTCCCCATTCTGGTAAGATAGTTCCCTGTGCAGGCAAATCAGTTCCGCACACGGGGATATATTAACCAAAGAACATTCCCTGTCTTAACAGGTAGTAGCCAAAAATAAATTAGCATTAAACATTTAAGTGATACCCCATTCCCTTAACAGATTTTATCACATCGTTTCCTATAGTTTTTCTTATACTATTAATATGGACATCTATAATGCGGGTTGTAGCAAAAATTTCATCTTCCCAAAGTGAAAGTGCAATCTCTTTGCGAGAAAATATACTATTAGGAGCTTTATATAATAGATTAATTAAGTCAAACTGCTTTTTAGGGAATTTATATATCTTGCTGTTGAATATTACCTCATGCTTTTCAGAGTCAATAACAAGATTGGTTTTAATGGAATTCGTAAAATTTTTCAAATGGCTTCTTTTAGAAAGCAGGGCATCAACTCGTTTTAAAAACACTCTTGGTTTTATAGGCTTTAAGATAAAATCGTCAGCTCCCATATCAAGAGCCGTTACTTGTACATATTCATCATTTTTATCACTAACTATTACAACAAACGGGTTACTAGTTTTATTGGGTATATTTTTTATTTCGTTACAAAGCGATATTGCATCTTCCTCCTGTATGTTTAAATCAAGAATAATTAAATTTATTGAAAAACTTTGTGTTTCTATAATTTTTTCAAAGTGCTTTTTATCTAAAGAGCTTATACATCTATAGCCATTTTCTTGCAAGCAAACAATTATTTGCTGTTCCTCCTCTTTATCATCGGACCAGGTTACTATTGCATTTGTTTTTTTATTTAACATCAATATTGCTTAATTAAATTTATAATTTAGATTTAGATTTACTTTAACCATATCATATTTGTTAAAAAGGTGTGCGAACCTAGCTTTTTTTAAACTCCGCCAATGTTAAGAAATTGTTAAGTTTATATTAAGTTTTTTCCTCTAATGTTAAGATAACGTTATCTTATTATTAAATCTGTTTAAGGGTATTATCTGTATGGGTTATTAAAATAGTTTTGCGCCCAATATGACAAAAAAACTACTTTCAATTGTTGTTTTTGCACTGTTAGCATCAACAAGTTTCTCTCAAAACAAAAGCATTAAAGGTACTCTTAAGGATTCTTTAACCGGTGAAGACCTGATAGGTGCTATAGTGTATCTTAAAGATACTAAAATCAATGCTTATTCTCAGTTGGATGGAACCTTTAAAATAAGTGTTCCTGATACGCTTAAGCATGGCACCTTAATGATTAAACTATTGTCTTATAAAACTATTGAAAGACAAATAAACGAATCTGATTTTACTACTCCTATAAATATCAATTTAAAGTCGGATAATAACTTACAAGAAGTTGTAATTACGGGTGCTCATGATAAAGAAAGTGCGGAGGCAGCTTTAAACAAACAAAAAAGTTCGGATAATTTAATAAATGTAATGTCGGCAAAAACTATCCAATTATCACCTGACATTACTATTGCGGCTAATTTGCAACGTATGAGTGGGATTAATATGGATAGAAACAGTAATGGAGACCCACGTTCTCTCATTATTCGAGGAATGGATAAACGATATAACTATACTATGATTAATGGAATAAAAATCCCGAGCCCGGATAATAAAAACCGTTATGTGCCCATGGATATTTTCCCTTCGCCATTAGTGGAACGTATAGTAGTTACCAAAGCACTTATTCCAAGTATGGAAGGTGATGCCATTGGTGGAGCTGTGGATATAGTGATGAAAGAGGCTCCCGACAAACTGCTTGTAAATGCCAGTGCAGCAGGAGGAATGAGCCAAATGTTAATGGACAGGGGGTATGATTCTTATAATACAAGCCTGATTAATAAAAATTCTCCGGAACAGATAAATGGCCCTAATTACAATGCAACACCTAGTAATTTCCCCATGAGCACATTTGATTACCACCAAAATAAAGCACCAGTTAATTCTAATATGACTTTAACACTAGGGAATCGTTTTTTGAAAAGTAAAAAATTAGGTGTCATTGTTGCAGGTACTATGCAAAACATATACAAGAGCTATAACTCAACATTTTTTAAACCAGAAGGGGAACCAAATCCGTCACCTGCTCCAAATACCCCTCTGTTTAGTGATATAGAGTTAAGAACTTATAATACGCAAACACGACGTATTGGTGCAAATGCTAAAGTAGATTATACGTTTAATAACCGACATAAAATTACCTTGTCTGGGGTTTATCTTTCTATGTTAGAAACTCAGGAAAGGCATATTATTGATAGCTCACTTAGTGTACAACGCACAGGTCCCGGTTCAGGAAATGTGAGTATTAAAGATCGTTCTCTAACAAAACAACAAAATATATACAACGGTACTTTGCAAGGAGAGCATCATTTTTTTAATGTATTAAAATTAAACTGGACAGGGGCTTATAGTTTGGCATCCAGCAATACACCCGATTGGGCAGATTTTTCTACCAGTCATGCTGTACTTGGCGGAGTAGAAAGTAGCCCTAATATTATTGGCAGTATGTCACGTATTTGGTGGCAAACTTCTGATAGAGATCTAACCGGAAAAGTTGATTTAACCTATAGCCCTACTTTATTCGGAATGCCTTTTGATTTTTCCGTAGGTGGCTTATATAGAGATAAAGCCAAGACTAGTTATTATAACGAATATGATTTTACAGCTATTCCTGTTGGTGTTAATCCGCAAGTCTTTACAACCTTTGATAATGCAAATATGCAATTACCAGGCGGTCAGGGTAACTGGAACTCAAACTCACTTACCTATAATGCTACAGAAAATATTGCAGCTACTTATGCCCAAGTAAAGGTAAAACCTATTAAAAAATTAATGGTAATAGGTGGTGTACGTATGGAAAATACGTATCAGTCATACACAAGCTCCTTACCTAGTTGGGAAGTTGGGCAATACGGTCATAGGAGCTATACAGATTTTTTACCCAGTATTAATTTAAAATATGACTTAACCCCGAAACAAAATTTACGCGCTTCTTACTATGCAGCTATAGCTAGACCAAGTTTAATGGATGTCATTCCATATTCCGTTGCCGGGGATTATTTTTCTGAAGTAGGAAATCCTTATTTGATACATACACAAGCAGACAACTATGATTTGAGTTGGGCATGGTATCCAAAACCAAACGAACAGTTGTCTGTTGGTTTGTTTTATAAAAACATTTATAATCCTATGGAGTGGGGGGTAGCTAGAACAGTTACGGGTGTTGCGAGTACGGCTCTGCAACTTCAGAATTTTGGTACGGCAACTAATTATGGTGCAGAGTTTGCTTATACAAAGTATTTTCTCAAAAACTTTGGTGTATCAGGAAACTATACTTACACCCACTCTTCTATCACAACAACTAAATTATATTATTATGAAAATAGTTCGAATCTAGCCGCCACAAAACAAGTTAATGAAACCAGACCTTTGCAAGGGCAGGCAGCCAACATAGGTAATTTATCTTTATTATATAAAGCTCCAAAGTATGGTATTAGTGCTCAAGTAGCACTTGTTTATACGGGTACGCGTATTGCGATACTATCGCCTTACGCAGGTTTAGATTACTGGCAGTCTCCTTTTTATCAATTAGATGCTTCTGCTGAAAAGAAACTGGGTAAGCATTTCACTGTATATGCAAAGGTTAATAATATTACTAATACTCCTTACCAGCTTTATATAAACCAACCCAATACTTTTATGACAGGTGTAAACAGATTACCTTATCAGGATAATCCAAATAAAATTTTAGTACAACGCGACTATTATAAACAAACCTATTTAATAGGATTACGCTATAAATTTTAAAAATACAAATAAATATTATGTCAAAAAAAACAGCTCTTATATCTTCTTTACTACTCATCTTATTCATGACATCGTGCATGAAAAAAGTAAATACAGAAAAAGTATTTATATCTCAACCTGTATTTCAAGTAGGAAAAACTGTTCAGCCGGGTAACATAAGTGGTTCCATAAAAGGAACCATTTTGGCAGGACAATCTTATACTATTGTTGGAGATATTACAATAAATGTAGGAGATACTTTGTTAATGCAGGCAGGTAGTATAGTTTGTGTAGCAGGTCAATACAACATTATAGTAAGAGGAACCTTTTTATCCTTAGGAACACAAGCAAGCCCCAATTGGATTACGGTTTGTGGTAATGTAAAACAGGATAACCCAATGCAATCTCCCAGTACAGATGTAGCTTATGGATTAAATAATACTAAAAATTGGTGTGGTATCAGTTGCGATACCACTTGTAACCTTTTAGTCATAAAATGGACGCATATAGAATATACAGGAGCCATTTTAACGAGCCAACCGGTGGCCTCTTTATCTACTGGTGCTGCAGCTTACTCTATATATTTTCAAAACCCTAATGGCGTATTTGTTTTAGAAGACAGTTGGTTATATGGTTGTGTAGATGATGCTGTTAGAATAGAAGGTGGAAAAATTAATCTGATGCGTAATACACTTGAAAAATGTGGTTATACGGGTGGAGATTTATTTAATTCAAAAAACGGTACCGTTGGCAATATGGCTTATAACTTGATTATTGGGGGGAATACCAACGGAACTAAAGCTTCGAACAAAGGAGGGAGTGCTACAGAAACCAATGTACGCATGTATAATAATACGTATGTAAATTGTGGGTATAGAAGAAGTACAGCAGGTCGTGGTGGTTCTATTGACTATGAGCAGCAAGCTGAGGGAATGGCTTACAACAATTTAATAGTAAATTGCAAATATGGATTACGTGTAGTTCTAAGCCCCGCACCAGATACTGCAAATTTGTTTTATGGAAACACATTTTATTATGGTGACTCACTATCTGTTACTGATCAATTTTATCCAACAACATATCTTACAAAACCTGAACCAACTGATATTCCAAACCCGTCAACTTATTTACCTAACCCTTATGCATTAGGAGAGGTATATAATGGAGCACCTCTTATCGGACAAAACAATCCTATGTTTGTAAACTATCCTCTCCCACAGCCCATACCGGTTCCGCTTGCAGCAATTAGTTACGTGGGTACTCCCAATTACAATAGTCCTAATAGTAATAACAATCCTTATAATTTCAGGCTTCAATCAGGCTCACCTTGTATAGGAAAAGGATACACGGGTTTTCAACCTTTATATGTTGTGCCGGTTAGTGCAAATTTTGGTGCAACTGCTATTACCCCACCAAGTGCAGATATAGGAGCTTATCCTTCGAGCGGGTTAGGAAATCAACACTAAAGCGAATTTAAAGCAGTGAGAAAAATATTAGTTGTACTGGTAACTTCCCTTTGGGCATTTCAAATAATTAATGCGCAAAGTGGCTGTACAGATTCACAAGCATCAAACTACAATTCATCTGCAACCAATAATGATGGATCTTGTATATATCCGACAACAACACTTACCTCAAATTTAAAAGTGAATATACCTTCTGTTTCCGAAAACTCAGGAATCGAATGGATAAATGGCAACCTATATACTTTTGGGGATTCTGGAAATCCTCCAAGTATATTTAAGCTAGATACAGTTACTGGAAATATTAAACAAACTATTAGGGTAACAAATTATGATAATACGGATTGGGAAGATATA
>CAJCJB010000358.1 GCA_903970545.1 Candidatus Saccharimonadota bacterium
GAGCAAGCCCTGTACTTTGCCCGCCTGAAAGGGATGAGCAAAAGCGCTGCCATGAAGGAGCTGAAAGTGTGGTTCGAGAAGTTTGAAATGGTTAGCTGGTGGAACAAAAAGGTGGAAGAGCTTAGCAAGGGCATGCAGCAAAAGGTGCAGTTTATTGTTACCATTATTCACAACCCCAAGTTGCTTATACTGGACGAACCTTTTAGCGGTTTCGACCCTATTAATGCCAATATCATCCGTAACGAGATACTTGATTTGCGCAAACAGGGTACTACGGTTATATTTTCTACCCACAACATGGGCTCGGTAGAAGAGCTTTGCGATAACATTGCGCTGATTAACAAATCTGAAAAGATATTGGATGGGGCGGTTAAGGATATTAGAAAGGTACACAGGTCTAACGTGTACGATATAAACTTTAGGGGCAATCTGATGAGCTTTACCACTGCCATGTGGGCAGGTGCAGAGCTTTTGGAGAAACACAGTGATGGCGATATACACGATGTACGTATTAAACTGGCAGGCAATCATAAACCAAACGATTTGTTGCAGGCTGTAATGCAGGTAGCAGAAATAAATTCGTTTAAAGAAGTTATACCCAGCATGAACGATATTTTTATTGCCAAGGTAAACGAGCAACAGGTTATAGGAACTCAATCTAATTACACGGAATAGAAGATGAATAAAATAGGTTTAATTATTTGGAGAGAATACTTTGAACGCATCCGAAAGAAAAGCTTTTTGGTGATGTCGATATTGGGTCCTGTATTGGTGGCAGCGGGTTTTGCTTTAATGATATGGCTTAGCAATGCCGATAAAACAGAACAAAAGGTAATGGTGATAGATGAGTCTATGGCGTTTTATAAGAACCTGCCCGACAATGATTTTGTGCGTTTCTATTATCCTGATATCAAACTTCCGCAAGCCGTTAAAGAGTTCTATAAAACCGATTACACCTGCATTCTTTATGTCCCTTACAATGTGGCACAAAGTGGCACTTCACCTGTGAAATTGTTCTATAAGAAAACACCGGGGTTTGCTGTATCTCAATATTTAAGAGATGTGATGGAACGCAAACTATATGAGTTTAAACTGGCGGCAAACAACATTAATCCGGATGTAATAAAGAATGCAAGACAAACCATACATCTTATTAATGAAAAGATTTATGAGAACGGCGATAGCAAAGAAAGTAAAACCGATGCCATAAGCGTTATTGGCTTTGCATGCGGATTGCTAATCTTTGTATTCTTGACCATATACGGAGCACAGGTTATGCGCAGCGTAATGGAAGAAAAAACAAACCGTGTAGTAGAAATTATTGTATCGAGTGTTCGCCCGTTTCAATTAATGATTGGGAAGATAATTGGTATTGCTTTGGTTGGCGTAACTCAGTTTTTAATTTGGATTGTATTAAGCACCATACTAACCGGTGCTGTTTCGGCAACGCTATTAAAAAAGATAACTGCCGATGCTAATCTTCAAAAAGCACAACAGGAGATTGTGTATAAACAAGGGAGCAATGCCAACTTTAAAGAATTACAAAAAACAGACAGCAGATTAGAGGCTTTGGAAATGATTAGTGACTTGAAGGGGGTTGACTTTACAGCTATCATTATTTGTTTCTTTCTATACTTTATTGGTGGGTATTTGTTTTACAGCGCGTTGTTTGCTGCCATTGGCTCTGCTATTGATAGTGATAGCGACACACAGCAATTCATTATGCCTATAACCCTACCTTTGGTCATTGCTTATATGATGTCCATTAGCGTTATGCAAAACCCTGAGGGGAATGTTGCATTCTGGGGTTCTATGATTCCGTTTACATCTCCGGTAGTAATGCTGGTGCGCCTCCCAACAGGCGTTCCTATGTGGCAATTAATTACATCCTTAACCTTACTGGTGGCAGGTTTTATATTTACTACATGGATTGCAGGGCGCATTTACCGCACAGGGATTTTAATGTACGGTAAAAAAGTAACCTGGAAGGAAATGATTAAATGGATTACCTATAAAGCGTAGATGCTGAGAAGACATATCTACATAGCGTTATGCTTCCTCGTTCCCTTATCTGTTTTTTGTCAAAAGTTTTTACAAAAAGATCAAAAAGCCGGCGACCCTAAGCTTGCCTACACACGTATTTCTGCAGGAACTGCACTCAGCTTCTATTCCAACAATAATCTACATTCTAGCAATACCAGACCCGGAGCCGCTTTTTATGGCAATGTATCCGAAGAAATCCGCATGTATCAGGATATATTTTTTGTAGGCGGGTTAGAGTATCAGCATAGTGCCATGTCTTTTAACTCGTATTACATAGCACCCGGTTATCAGACTTTATATAATCAGCAATATGCTTACAACTATAACTTAGGCTTACAAGAAGGGCGTTTAAACCTGTTGTTGCGTTATACAGGAGGAGATGAATTACGAAATCCGTTTACTGGTTATGTAGAGGCAGGTTATGTATTGCGCTATTTGATTAATACCAAAATGAAAGTTACTGATGACGGAAATGGAAAAACTGAGTTTAATGCAATTACTCATCCCAATTTTAATGGTCCTTTTTTTGGTAATGGTTTTTCATCCGGTATAAAAATAAATGTGGGTGTGCAGCGTAATTTTTTACGCACACATCGTGCCTGGTTTATGCAAATTGGTTTAATGTATGGCTTGGCTCAATTTTTAGTACAAGAAAGCTTT
>CAJCJB010000359.1 GCA_903970545.1 Candidatus Saccharimonadota bacterium
CGTTAACTGTTTCAAAGTTTGATTTAGGTTACCAGACTAAATGTAATACAGCCGACTTCTTCTCTTTGTTCAAAAGAAACGATTCGTTTTGGTATCAAAAAGCAGCAGAGGAAGGTTATCCTAAAATAACCAATCCAATGGATTTGGGATATAGTTATGGAAAGTACTTCAAGCAAAGTGTTTGGGCACATTTTCCTTTTTATCCTCTCTCCATAAGAGCTATAGAAAGCTCTTGTAAACTCAACTTCGATCAAAGCGCCTTTGTGGTATCCTTAATATTCTCTACTGCAAGCTTTATTGCATTTTATCTTCTTTGTTTAAACATTTTTAAACTGAATGAGCGGCAAAGTTTTTTATCTACCCTGTTTTTTATACTCTTTCCTTTTCATTATTACTACTCGATGTACTATACAGAAGCTACCTTTTTTGCATTTCTGGCATTCTCTTTTCTTTCTATTAATAAAAAGAAATACTGGCTAACAAGCATTTTGCTAATACCCCTTACGCTTGTAAGACCTAACGGTATTGCCTGCATGTTACCCTTATTTATATATTATATTGAAGTAGAAGGAGGTTTTGCTCTTTTGTATGCAAACATAAAAACGTTTAATTGGAAAAAAATAAAGAATGTACTTTGTTTTCTTTCTGCTCCGTTGGCTCTTGCTATTTATTGTATATATCAAAAACACATGACCGACCATTATTTTGCTTTTATTAAAGCACAGGCTGGTTGGTATAAAGAGTTTATGTTTCCTCTTTTAGGTTTATTCCGACGAGGAGATTTGGCAACCCAGTTTAATTCTGTTTATACCATCCTGTTTATGTTGCTGGCCATAGTAATGGCAAGAAAATTTCCTTTAAGTCTTAATGTATTAATTTGGATAAGTATGTTGTTACCTATGACCTCTGGTTCTGTAGCTTGTATGCCGCGTTATATCTCTATCATATTCCCATTCAGCATTTATCTAGCAAGTTTTTTCACGAATAAGAAAAGAGGCATGCTAATCTTACCTGTTATTTTTTTACTTCAATTACTAACTTTCTATCCCTGGTTAATTTACCACCCCTTTAGTTTCTAAGGTAGCCTTTGCACTATTTCTTATCTCTGTTAATAGGAGAGTATTCTTCTAATTCGCATCTCTGATACTTCGTGGTATCCTCACCCAATGCCCTCACATAATTAGGCAGGCATTTAAACGGATTACCCGATACATCTATAAAAGCCATATTAACAGGGAAAATTGGTAAGTGCATTATGTTATTACCCGAACAATATAAAACCTGCATAGAGTCAGGCAAAGTAGGTAAGCTGGTTAAACTGTTTTTATTACAGGTTAATACTTGCATACCTTTTGGCAATGCTGGAATACGTGTTAAATAATTACTGCTGCAATACAAGGTAGTCAGCGAATCAGGTAGTTTATCAAGGCTTTTTAGTTTATTATTATTACAGAACAAATACTTCAAACCTTTAGGCAAAGCAGGTAAAACATTTAACTGGTTATAATCACACAATAACTTTTGAATAGAGGCAGGCAAAACCGGAAGGCTTTCTAAACTATTACTACTACACTCTAAAGACGTTAACGACTTAGGCAGCACCGGAAGTACCCCCAGCATATTATTACTGCAACTTAAATAAATAAGCGAATCAGGTAAATCAGGCAGGTTACTTAATTTATTAAAGCTACACTGCAAATAATTAAGCGTAGCAGGCAAACTGTCAATACTCGTCAGCGCATTATTACCACACCACAAATGTGTAAGCAATGGAGGCAGTGTAGGCAGACTGGTTAGCTGGTTACCATAACAGCTCAACCATGTAAGCGAAGTAAAATATTGTATGCCCGTTAAGTTTATGATGTTTTTATTATTAACCGTCATGTTGGTTAGAGTAGTAACCGCGGGGCTACTCGTATTCAGTTGCCCAATGCTATTCATAGCATAAGGCACAAGCTTTTGTAAGAACCTTGCAAAATTAGGATCAGGAATCGTTACGTAGGGTTGGGCAATAGAAATGTTAGATGTTAAATGATAAATGGTAAATAATAAAACGAACAGTAACTTATAACTTATAGCTCTTAACTTCCCCTTCATCTGCTTGCTTTTGTTCTACAACAAATATAAGCAAATGTAGTTTAATTTATATGCCCGTGAGAGGCTTAAGGAAAGATACCTTAACAAAGAATTAAGACCTAACGTACTTTATCTTATTATAGTAATAAAACCTTTTAAAGATTTATTTTGTGCTTCACTATTGCAGTTAATTTGATATTGAACCGTATAAAAATAAGTACCATCATTTTCAGTTGGTTTCCAAATGCAGGTTGGGTTGGTACTTTCATAAACTTTAGCACCCCAACGGTTATAAATATCTAATTGCAGAGAAGTGAATTGGTATTTACTAAAATCAATAAAATCATTAATGCCATCATTATTAGGCGTAACAATATTGGGCATAATAAAATCAAATGAAGTATTAACACTCAGGGTAACAACCGCCTGGTTACTGCAAGTACCTGTTGAACCTATAACAGTATAGCTTGTTGCTACTGTTGGAGTTAAAACTATACTTACTGCTGTATCTCCTGTATTCCAAATATAAGCGTTTGCCCCATTTGCTGTGAGTGTACTGGTTTGACCTATACATATATTATCAGTACCATTAATGGAAACTGTTGGACTTGTTGCCACACTAATTGTACTTACTACTTGGCTTACACAACTTCCATTAGTACCTGTAATAGTATAGCTTGATGTAGAAACGGGGCTTACCAATATGGTACTTGTATCAGCACCTGTACTCCATGTATACGTGTTGGCATTACTTGCGGTTAAAGTTGCTGTTGTGCCAGAGCATATTGCAGTTGAATTTGCCATTACTGTTGCTGAAAAGCTCACTTTACGTATACGGTTATTGACCACGTCAGCTATATACAAATTACATAAACTAGAATCGAGAGCTACAGCGCTTGGACCATTTAACTTTGCTAAAACTGCAGAGCCACCATCTCCGCTAAAACCGGCAATACCATTTCCAGCTATGGTACTTATAATACCTAAGGTATTTACTTTCCTTATACGATTATTTCCATAATCTGGTATATAAAAACTACCTAAGGCATCGAAAACTATTCCATTATATGGCCCATTTAACTCCGCAGCTGTAGCTTGCCCTCCGTCTCCACTAAAACCTGCAACTCCGGTTCCAACTACTGTATTTATTATACCTACTGTATTTATCTTTCGTATTCGATTATTAGTGTTATCAGAGATATATAAATTACCTGTTGCATCAAGAGTTACTCCACACGGATAATATAATTGTGCAGCAGTTGCTGGCCCTCCGTCTCCAGAGTAACCCACACCAGATAGCGGCACACCGGCTATAGTTGTAATTATACCTGCAGTATTTACCATACGAACGCATTGATTCCAAGTATCTGCTATATATAAATTGCCTGAAATATCTATAGCTATACCATTTGGCCAAGTTAATTGCGCAGCCGTAGCAGGCCCTCCATCACCGCCAAAACCTCCAGCTCCGCTTCCGGCTATCGTGCTTATGATACCAGCGGTATTTACCTTACGTATACGTTGGTTTTGTACATCACTAATATAGATATTACCTAAAAGGTCAAATTTTATCTCATCCGGCCCCCTTAATTCTGCAGCAGTTGCTTGCCCTCCGTCTCCACTATATCCTCCTATACCATTTCCGGCTATAGTAGTTATAATACCGGCAGTATTTATCATGCGTATTCGGTTATTTCTATAATCTGCAATGTAAATATTGCCAGTAGCATCAAGAGAAATTCCATTTGGATTATGTAACTCTGCGGCGGTAGCTTGTCCAATATCTCCACTAAAACCTGCTATCCCTGTTCCAGCTATAGTAGTAATAATTTGGGCATGAGATTGCGTTGTTATACTCGCTACAAGAAGAAGGATAAGTAATATTGTTCTCATTCTATTAATATCAAAGATAAAGCACTAAATAATAGCTTGATAAAGAACTTTTTTAACGGTCGATTTTAACAAATAGCACCAAAACCACGTCTATGTTTGCAACTTCTTTATCAAAAGGCACGATGCCGACGTTAAAAGAAGTCATGCCTACGCTTAACGGCACAACGCCTATGTTAAACGGCGTGATGCCGATGCTTAAGGGCATGACGGCGATACTTAAAGTCGTAATGCCCACACGTAAAGAAGTGATGCCTATTAATCACTTTAAAGCATTTATTCTTATTTTTACCCTTAATGAAACAAACAAAGCTTACAATTCTTTTGGTTTTATTGGTTTGTTTTGCGAGTCTCATGTTTATTCGGGTACAGCTAATTATTCAATGTTTTTTCCTTCATATACTTATCCATATATTGAAACCAAAAACAGGTTTTACTTTAATGTAACTGCTGGGTTTAAATTTGGGTATAGAAGAGCTTTGCACACTAAGTAATTTCTATAAGTCCTGCATTAAAACTTTATAAAGAGCTATCATGCTTTCTATATCTGCTTTATGCACTTTTTCATCAGGAGAGTGTACGTTACCTTCGGGCGCACCTACAAAGCACCAATCCCAAGGGTAAGCAGCCATTTGCAGTTCTTTAGCATCGCTACCACCGCTACCTTCTACCTCTAACTGAAAAGGTATTTTATGTTTTTGCGCAATAGCAATTATTTTATTGATGTAACTTCTGCGTGGTATTAAACTATCGCGCATACTAATGGCAACCCCTTTGCCATGCGTAACCCCTTCGGTAATCCAGGTAATATCAGAAATTAGTGCTTGCTTAATAGCGTACTTCTCCTGTAAAAACTTCTGAATATAAGATACACTTCCCCCTCCATGCTCTTCCCAACAAGAGAAAACGATAGCACCATCTTTTAATGTTTCGGCAACTTTAAGTGCATTATAAACTCCCAAACGGTTATCCATATAACAGCATTGCACATACTCTTTCGTTTCGCGCCAACTGGGTTTAAAGGTAAGTTCAATGCCTCTGTCAAAAGTGTGTTTTGATTTATAGGCTAAAGATTCTTTTGTAGAGCTGAGTGTTGCTTCATTTCCCTTCTCATCAACCAAATTAAACCCGGCATCGGTTCTTGGTCCACCAATCTTTACCAATTGCTTATCATACCTAACCGTAAAACCAATGCTATCTATATGAGCAAATATGGCGGTGCGGGGTTTACCAAACACCAGCACCATGCAATCCTGAAAATCATCTCCGGCATATATTACAGGTTTGTGTTGCCAGTTGCCTTTTTCCTTTTCAATATAGTTCAAAAGAAAGTCTTTCATAGCAACCTCATTACCCGATGGGGCATGTATGGCACACATAGTTTTAAGCAAAGAGAAGTTTACATCGCTCATGGTTTATTATGTTTTTGTTACTCTTCATTTTTAAGCTAAGGCAATTAACGCAATAGCAATTACACTAAGCGCAATGCACGCCATATTCTTAAACGAAAGTTTTTCGGCAAAAAATAAATACGCACCCAGCGTAGAGCCAAGCACAACAGCCACATTTAATAAAGGATATAATACAGAGCTTTCTATAAAATTACTATTAATAGCTTTCATGGTAAAGTATATGCTAAAGTAATTGGGGAGACTTAATATAATGCCTGCCAAAATTGTTTTCTTAAAATTAATGCTTGCTTTCTCTTTATAAAACAAGATAAAAGCAATTACACCTATTATGCCGGCAGAAAAAAAAGTTAATCCCGAAAAGCAAGAGGTTTCAGCATCAGAGCGTACTAATTTCTTTTGCACATAATTAACCAAGGCATCAATCAAGCCGCTTCCTAAAAAAACAGCAATGGGTAGCAGAGACCTCCCCCCCTTCCCTTCTCCAACAGGAGAGGGGTGTCCGGCAGGACGGGGTGAGGTCGACGAAACCAAAAACACCGAAAGCAAGGCTAGTATAATCCCTACTATCTTTAACAGATGCGGAGAGTCTTTATAAATTATAAATGCCAGTATAACCGGAATAACCACACTCATTTTGTTAGCTACCGTTGCTACCGAAATCCCATTCCGTTCAATAGTTAAAGAGATGGTATAAAACACACAAATAAATAAAACGCCCAGCATTAAAGAAGGTAACCATAAATGAGAAGCCTCTAAAAAAACAGTCTTTGGGCTTGTAAAAAGAAAAGCAATGCTGCCTGCCGAAAAATAGTTGACTACAATAGCTGGAAAAGAGGCTACCCCATACTTTTGAAACCCCTTTAAAATAAGCAGTAACAGAATGTTGCAGGAGATACCAATAATTAAATAAAACATGGCGGCAAAAGTATGAATTACAAGCTAAAAGTAATGTCATTTCGAACTAATGCGAGAAATCTATTCAGATGCTTGTTTTGTTTTCACAAATGAGATTAATCTGTGAAATCTGTGGCTTTATTTTGAATTATATAAAAAAACAGTATATTTGCACCCTTAAATTTTATAAATCATGGCTCGTGTTTGTCAATTAACCGGAAAAAAAGCAGTAGGAGGTAACATGGTATCTCACTCTAATCATAAAACCAAACGTGCGTTTGATGTGAATTTGCAACGCAAACGTTTCTTTGTTCCTGAAACAGGAGAGTGGCTTACCTTACGTGTATCTACTTCTGCACTTAAAAATATTAATAAAAACGGTATTTTTGCTTGCGTAAAATCAGCTCGCGAAAATGGTTTTTTACCAAAAGCTAAAGTAAAAGCTGCGCAAGCGGCTGCTAAGTAAATTTAGTTTTCATTTTTAAAAAGCCTTGTTACCTTTGGTGGCGAGGCTTTTTTGTTTTTATATGGTTAGAACTGTTTTAATTTGTTTTATGTTGGTTGGCAACCTGTTTGCCCAGTCAGATTCTTTGTACGACCAAGATTGGCTCCCTGCCTCTTTTCACGCAGCCAGAAGAGATTCACTAAGAGCAAAAATGCTTCCTAAATCGGTAACATTTGTATTTGCCAATGCCGAAAGAAACCGCAGTAATGATGTAGATTATCAATATAGTCAAGATCCTAACTTTTATTACTTCAGTGGCTTAACCGAACCTAATGCTGTGCTTATTATATTTAAAGAAGCCCAAACTATTGATAGCATTACTACCAAGGAGCTTATTTATGTACAACCCCGCAATCAAAAGCAAGAAAGCTGGACGGGAAAGCGTTTAGGTATTGATGGCGTAAGGAAGAAATTAGGTTTTGCTAACGTATATACCAATGAACAGTTTGCTGATTTCAACTTCGATTTTAAAAAGTTTGATAAAATATATTATCCCCCTCAGCATAACGATGTGCGTGATGATAAAGATGATTCGGGTGATTTATCTAGTCTGCTGAAAATATTTAATGAGAAAACAAAAGATCTGCAAAGCAAGGATTATTATGCTTTCTTTTCTATCATGGCTGATTTACGTGAGATAAAAACACCCGAAGAGCTTACCCAATTAAGAAAAGCTATTGATATTACCTGTGATGCCCATAAAGAGTTAATGCAAAAATTAACGAGCAAAATGACCGAGTATCAGGCACAAGCCATTGTTGAATATGGTTTTAAATACAACGGCTCTGAGTATGTAGGGTATCCCTCTATTGTGGGTGCAGGAGAAAATTCATGCATATTGCATTATGAAACTAATCGTAAAAAACTA
>CAJCJB010000360.1 GCA_903970545.1 Candidatus Saccharimonadota bacterium
TTGGACATTGCCACAGGCACAGGCGATTTTGCCATTGAAGCTTTAAAGACCAACGCTAAGAAAGTTATCGGTGTAGATATTTCGGAGGGGATGCTGAATGTGGGAAAAGAAAAAATAAATAAATTAAATCTTAGCGATAAAATTGAACTACAAGTAGCCGATGCCCAACACTTACCATTTGCCGATAATTACTTTGATGCTATAACGGTTGGTTTTGGCGTTCGTAATTTCGAGAACCTTGAAATGGGTTTAAAAGATATGCTGCGTGTATTAAAACCCGGTGGAGGTTTAGTTATTATAGAGTTCTCCAAACCCAAAGGCTTCTTTAGCCTGATATATAAAATTTATTTTAAACATATAACACCTGCCATTGGCAAACTGTTTTCTAAAGACCACCGTGCTTATTCTTACCTGCCTGAATCGGTAGAGGCATTTCCTTATGGAGAGAACCTTTGTAAAATAATCAATACTTGCGGTTACACCAAGGTATCCTTTCAAATACTAACCTTTGGTGTAGCCTCTATTTATATGGCTTCCAAGGAGTAAAAAATTACTCTTTCTCTAAACAACTGCCATCTCATACCTCGGTGCAATACCTGCAATGGTATCCAGCAATTGAGGTAAACTATCAGAGGTAACCAGTATCATACGGGTTTCTTTAAAGTGATCTAAGCCGCGGAAGTAATTAGTGTAATGGCGACGCATTTCTACAATACCTAATTTCTCACCCTTCCACTCCACAGATTTTAATAGATGTGTTTTACAAACTTCTACTCTGTCTGAAATAGTAGGCGGTGCAAGATGTAAACCTGTTTTAAAGAAATGTTTCATCTCATTAAATATCCAGGGGTAACCAATGCTGGCGCGCCCTATCATTACACCATCCACGCCAAATTTATTTTTCATATCCAACACCTGTTCAGGAGTTTCTATATCTCCGTTACCAAAAACAGGAATCTTAATACGTGGGTTGTTCTTTACGGCACCAATCATAGTCCAATCTGCCGAGCCTTTATACATTTGTGCACGTGTGCGCCCGTGTATGCTAAGTGCCTGCACACCCACATCCTGCAAGCGTTCGGCAACTTCCATAATATTGATGGACTTATCATCCCAACCCAAACGGGTTTTAACGGTAACGGGTTTGTTGGTTGATTTTATAACTGCTTTGGTAAGACGTATCATTAAATCCACATCCTTCAAAACTCCTGCTCCGGCACCTTTGCACACTACCTTTTTCACAGGACAACCAAAATTAATATCTACAATATCGGGGTTGGTGGCATCAACAATTTTGGCACTCATCGCCATGGCATCTTCGTCTCCGCCAAATATTTGTATGCCAATGGGGCGTTCGTAATCAAAAATATCAAGCTTCTTTTTGCTCTTAATGGCATCGCGTATCAAGCCTTCGGAAGAGATAAACTCGGTATACATCAAATCTGCGCCATGCTGTTTGCAAACATAGCGGAAGGGTGGGTCGCTCACATCCTCCATAGGAGCAAGTAAAAGAGGGAACTCGCCTAAATCTATATTTGCTATTCTTACCACTACTTGCGCTTTTAATTATCAAATGATTGTTTCCCGCTGATTGCACAGATTTACGCTGATTAAAACGTCTGCGATAATCTGCGTTATCTGCGGGAGCATTGTTTTTAATTATCTTTGCAAAGATACAAAATCACCTATGAACGCAAGCACCTTTAAAGACCGCCTCGGGCTGTTTACCATCCTTACTTATTTTATTGTTTTGTTTGGATTGATGCTTTTAGAAAACAGCAGCGCCGAGCAAATACCCGATACGGTTAAAGAAGTTAACTTCATCAAGATAATGCAGGTCGTCCTTACTACGCTTATTTTTATTTTGCCTGCTACTTTGTTTTGTCGCTTTATGCGAGATGAGCGGACTGCCTTCTTAAATATGAACAAAACACCTAATCTGTATTTTATACTTACGGCTGCCGCCTGTATCTTATTTGCATTACCTGCCGTTAGCGGACTGGAATCCTGGAACTTGGCTATACATTTACCTTCTTCTATGTCAGGTATAGAAAGCTGGATGCGTGGCAAAGAAAGCGAGGCAGAGAAAATAACCAACATGTTCTTTCAGGATAAATCCATCGGAGGTTTGGTGATAAACATTTTAGTAATGGCTTTTATGGCAGCACTAAGCGAAGAGATTTTCTTTAGAGGATTGCTGCAGCAAATATTTATAAAGAACAAAATAAACCCGCATGTGGCTATTGTAATAGCAGCTATTTTATTCAGTGCATTTCATTTGCAGTTCTTCGGGTTTATTCCGCGTATGTTTTTGGGCATCGTGTTGGGCTATCTCTATTACATCACACAAAATTTATGGGTGTCTATCACCGCGCATTTTTGCAACAATGCCTTTGCGGTTGTGGCTACTCATTTTTATGCACCCGAAATTACAGGTACCGAAGGCGTGGCTATCCCTGCCGAGCAACCCATTGGTGTTGCCTTTGTGTTGTTAAGCCTGGCAATGGTTATAGGGCAGTTAGTGTTGCTGCAACGCTATGCAAACAAGATTAAAACACTTCTTTAAAGAATAAGAGTGTCATACTGAGCCTGTCGAATTATGGGCGTTCCGGCAGATTACTGCCGTCGGGCTTTCCGTTGCAAGCTTTTGGGTTTACCCAAAAGGCTTTCCACTGCAATCCCATAACGCGAAACAACATAGTTAAAGTGACGTTAAACATAGTTAAAGGAATACCCCACTTAGTTAAGGGAATGCTCCACTTAGTAAACGGAATACCCAATATAGTTAAGGGAACGCCAAACATAGTTAAAGTGACGTTAAACATAGTTAAAGGAATACCTTACCAAGTTTAAGGAATAGCCACCAAGCTAAAGGAATACCTCACATAGTTAAGGGAATACCCAACATAGTTAAAGGAATAACCTACTTAGTTAGGGGAACGCCCCACTTAATTAAAGGAATGCCTCACTTAGTTAAAGGAGTAGCCACCAAGTTAAGGGAATACCTCACATAGTTAAGGGAATAACCTACCAAGTTAAAGGAATAACCTACTTAATAAAAGGATTAAACCACCAAATAAAAGGAATACTCAACCAAGTAAAAGGAATAGACAACTGAGTAAAGGGAATAACCGGCTAATCATTAGGGGGATGTTTTGTATATTTGAGGGGAAATGAGATACTTCTTAATTATACTATTATTCATAATTAGTATTTTTTCATGTTCCAACAAAGAACCTAAAGAATATCACTCCGAAAAATA
>CAJCJB010000361.1 GCA_903970545.1 Candidatus Saccharimonadota bacterium
TTTGGCAAAAGCATAATCGCGGCTATCATGCCCCGGTACAGCCATTACAGCGCCTGTGCCATAACCCGCCAGTACATAATCGCCAATCCAAATAGGGATTTGTTTTTGTGTGAAGGGATGAATGACATAAGCGCCGCTAAACACACCCGATACACGTTTCACATCGGCTTGTCGCTCGCGCTCGCTACGGTTTTTAGCTTGTGTAACATATGCATCCACTTCTGCTTTTTGTTGAGGAGTAACAATCGTATCAACCAATTCATGCTCGGGTGCAAGTGTTACGAACGATACTCCAAATATGGTATCGGGTCGGGTTGTGAATACCTCTATCACCCCTCCTAAATCCTCCCCGAGGGGGAGGGCTTTTGATTGTTCTTCAATTTGGAGTTTTATCTCTTTTACAACACTTTCAATATCTCCTATAACCTGCTCGTTTTTAAAACGAATTACCTTATAACCAAGTTCATTTAATCTTTCTGTTCTTGCGGTATCTTCCTCTTTTTGATAATCGTGAATATCCCCATCCACTTCAACCACTAATTTCTTTGATATACAAACAAAATCAGCAATAAACCTGTCAATGATGTGTTGCCTTCTAAAATGTTCATCTAATCTATTTCCTTTTAGAGACTGCCACAAAGCACCTTCAGCCTGAGTGGGATTGTCCCTCATTGAAACAGCTTTATCCTGTAACAAATTCCACATTTGAGAATCTGTTGTATGATAGTCAGGCACAGCCCCCTTTCCTTTGGAAAGGGTTGGGGATAGGTGGTTCTGAATTTTAAACTTTAAGGAAGTTCCCTCACTCTTTCCAATCCAATAGCGCTGCGATTCTTTCAGAGGTTCGGGCCAATCAAGGGTATCCAAGCCATCTAACAAACGCTGTGCAAAAGCGGTAATGCGCATACTCCATTGTTGCATTAATTTTTGCTCTACCGGATAACCACCGCGTTCAGATACCCCGTCTTTTACTTCATCATTAGCAAGCACCGTACCCATTGCAGGACACCAATTTACTCGAGCTTCGCTTAGGTATGCCATGCGGTAATTCATCAGCACATCGCTGCGTTGTTTTTCTGAAAAGTTTTTCCAATCAGCAGCAGAGAAGGTTTCGGTATCCGCACAAACTGCATTAACAGAGGCATTTCCGTTAGCTTCAAATTCTTTTATAAGTGTTTCAATCTTCTCGGTCTTATCTGATTTCTTATTATACCAGGCATTGAAGAGTTGAATGAATATCCACTGTGTCCATTTGTAGTAATCAGGGTTTGAGGTGCGTACTTCCCTATCCCAATCAAAAGAAAAACCTATTTTATCTAACTGTTCGCGGTAACGTGCAATGTTTTGTTCGGTAGTAATTTTGGGATGTTGTCCGGTTTGAATGGCGTATTGCTCGGCAGGCAACCCAAAAGAATCGTAACCCATAGGGTGCAATACATTAAATCCTTTATGCCGTTTGTAGCGCGCGTAAATATCAGAAGCTATATACCCAAGCGGATGCCCCACGTGTAAACCCGCACCGGATGGGTAAGGAAACATATCAAGCACATAGTATTTTGGTTTGGTAGAGTTGTTATCAGCTTTAAAAGTAGCGTTGTCTTTCCAGTATTTTTGCCAGTCTTCTTCTATCTTCTTAAAATTGTATTCCATAATTGAAAAATAAGTCGCTAATTTACAAATAGCTAATCAAAGATTGGCTATTCAGCAAGGCAATTGAAAAATAATTAATATACTTGCTAAAATAGAATGGAGCTATTTACGGATGAATATTTTATGAATGAAGCCCTGAAAGAGGCTCAAAAGGGGTATGATGCTGATGAAGTACCTGTAGGAGCTGTGATTGTTTGCGATAATAAAATTATTGCCCGCGCGCATAACTTAACCGAGCGGTTGAATGATGTTACCGCCCATGCAGAGATGCAGGCTATTACATCGGCTGCCAATTATATTGGAGGAAAATATTTGAACGAGTGTGTATTGTATGTTACTGTTGAACCTTGCCCGATGTGTGCGGGAGCCCTGGGCTGGAGCCAAATAAGTAAAGTGGTTTATGGTGCTAAAGATGAGAAAAAGGGGTTTAGCAAAATAGACTATCAAATGCTTCATCCCAAAACAAGAGTATTTGATGGGGTGATGCAAAGCGAGTGTTCTGCTATCATGAAACAGTTTTTTAAAGAGAAGCGTAAGTAAGCAGGGTTACCTAATAATCACTTCGGTAGCGCCAAAGCCATATTTTTTATAATCTCCATCCTGAAAAGAAACTTCTTTGTTATAGTTTTTTAGGACGGCAATTATCTCCTGTTTCAACCTGCCGTTGCCAACCCCATGTATAAAAACAATCTTGTAATATCGATTGGTAATAGCTTCATCCAGGTTCTTTTGGAAATGCTTTAACTGCACCTGCAATATTTCATGGTTGCTCATGTGCTTAAAAGAATCCAGCAGGTTCTGGGCGTGCAAATCAATTTCTTTCTCTATAAAAAAGGCAGGGTTATGGTGCGGTATAGATTTCTTCCCTTCAGTCTTAAACTCCTTAATGTTCTTTAAGCGCTCTACATCATAATCGGTAAGCTGCTGCACAATTTTCTTTCCTTCAGTAAAATCATCTTTTAAAATGCTTGCCCACACCGGATATTTAAATTCATGATTAGGCATAAAGCCCTGCTGCTTTAATATATTTTCGTTTATATGAATCACTTGCCCGCAAGGCAATTGCGAGGTATGATGATGCTTCTTATAAAATAATAGCTCTATTTTATGATAGGCAAACTCGGCCAAGGATTGCTTATTAATTTGTTTCAACAACAACTTTTGAAAAGCACCCAATTCTCCGTGCTTAAGTGTCTGGTAATCGTTTCCATCCTTAACCGAGTAGGTAAACAACATGTTATAAGCACTCGAGTTAAACAAGTAAA
>CAJCJB010000362.1 GCA_903970545.1 Candidatus Saccharimonadota bacterium
GAACCGCCTCTGAAAGACTTTTTCATCACCAGAATTTATATGATTATATCCAATATAAAATTATCTGGGATAAGTTTTTTTACGCACCTCAATTTGCCTTTCTATTTTATTTATTTACAATAATACCTATACCTATAGCTGTTTTTCTGTGGCTATTGGTAGGGGCAGGATTGTTTTATGAGGCTTTGCAAATGCTACCGATATCTAATATCAACAAGACCATTGTTTTTTTTGTTACTGTTTCAGATCTAATAAACTCATTTCAAAATCTGCAAACCAATGCTATTAATACCGCTCTTATGTTATTTATTTTTATTTCTCTGCATCATTCTAAGTATATATTAGCAGCACTTTGTGTAGCAATTTGTTTGAGCATAAAAATATATCCAGCAGCAGCTGTGCTGTTGTTTTTGTTTTATCCCAATAAAGTAAAGTTTATGGTTTGGTGTGCTGTATTTACCTTGTTGCTCTTTCTTATACCGATAGTAGTTGTTCCAAAAGATTATTATTTCTCTTGTTTACAAGATTGGATTAAAGCAGTTACCGAAGATGCCAATGATAAATTCATAGCTAACTCTCCTTCTTTAATTGGTATTAATTATACCTGGCTAGCTAAACCACTCAATCATTTTTATATTCAACTAACCGGATTGATACTAGTATGCGTTCCTTTATATAAAATTTTAAAACATCCGATAGATAACGTTTTTATACTACTGTACCTTGCATTCATTATGCTGTTTGTAGTAATTTTTAATCATGCTACCGAGTCTCCTACCTATATTATTGCAACTACAGGAGCGGCTATTTGGTTTGCTGTTTCAGTAAAAAGCAAACTAAATATAGGTTTACTAATATTACTTATTTTTGCCTGCATTATAGTTCCAACTGATATATATCCTACATTTATTAAGAAAGAATATTTAATTCCTCTTAAAATAAGGGTTATTCCTTGTTTATTAATTTGGGTTAAACTGTTTTATGATCTACTGACCTATAAACCCCAAGAGCCTGCTATTAGTGGTATTTGATGTAGAAATAATACAACCCTTATATAACCCGCGCGATGGTTGGGTAGAAAAATATATTGCGCATTATTATGAACTTAAAGCATTATTTGCCAGAGTAAACCTGCGTATAGTTTTTGTAAATGACGGCTCTACCCGAAACTTTGATGAACAAACCATTCAGTTTCTAAAAGAAAAAATAGAGCATATAAGTATTGTTTCCTATACGGAAAACAAGGGTAAGGGATATGCTGTAAGACAAGGTGTGAAACAAACTCAAGCCCCTTTGGTGCTATATACTGATTATGATTTTCCTTATGAGATGTCTTGTTTATATAAAGCCTATCAGCAATTAAAAGTTGGTAATGATGTGGTAGTGGGCATTCGAAACGAAGCCTATTACAACCACTTAGGCTACAGAAGGAAGTTAGTTTCTATGGCTTGTAATTTTTTAAATAAAGTATTCTTAAAAATACCTCATACCGATACCCAATCAGGTCTTAAAGGTTTTTCTTTAAAAGGAAAGGAACTGATGCTAAAAACCACCATCACCCAATTTCTGTTTGATACCGAGTTTGTATGTATGGCTTACCAAAATAAAAACATAAAAGTATCTACTATAGATGTAGAATTAAGGCATGGTGTTAAGTTTACACGGATGAGTTTTAAAACTATCCTGAATGAGACCATAAACTTTACTTCTATTCTGTTACGTTCCTATTTCGGAAAACTTAAAGCCTAGTATGACAAAGCCTGCTACTATTTGCCTGACATTTGATTTGGAGGAGTTTGATTTGCCGCTTGAATTTAAACAGGAAATCAGTAAAGAAAGGCAAATGGAGATTACTACCAAAGGCATGGAAACCTTATTGCCTTTGCTTAAAGATATTTCGGGTACGTTTTTTACTACTGCAAACTATGCTGAAAACAACCCTTCTTTAATAGAACAACTTGCTGTTACTCATGAAATCGCCTCGCATAGTTATTATCATTTTTCTTTTAAAAGCGAAGATTTAAAAAAATCTAAAGAAGTTTTAGAAACTATCTCCGGAACAGAAATAACAGGTTTTAGAATGCCCCGTATGGCAAAAGTAAATTATCAGCATATAAAAGATGCCGGTTATCTCTATGATTCGTCACTTAATCCAACCTTTATTCCGGGAAGGTATAATCATTTCACTTCCCCTAAAACTATTTTTAAGAATGAAAATGATTTGTTAATTGTTCCGGCAAGTGTTACCCCTCTGCATAGAATACCATTATTTTGGCTTACATTTAAAAATACTTCTCCTAAATACTATTGCAGGCAACTGCAGAAATGTTTAGATACTTATGGGTATGTAAACATATACCTTCATCCCTGGGAATTTACTGATATATCTGATTTTTCTTTACCCTCTTACATGACCACAAATCCTGATAAGATGAAAGAGAAGCTAATTTATCTGATAAATCATTTTAAAACACAAGTGCGTTTCACATCTATAAGAAGTTTATTAAAAGAACAGCATGAATTATAAACAAACGCTTGATTATCTATATGCACGTCTGCCTATGTATCAGCGTATTGGTGCAGCAGCTTATAAAGCAGATTTAAATAATACTCTTGCTATCTGTAAGCTACTTAAAAACCCTGAAAAGAAATTTAAAAGTATTCATGTGGCAGGAACTAACGGAAAGGGGTCTACTTCTCACATGTTGGCTGCTGTATTACAACAGGCAGGCTATAAAACAGGATTGTATACATCCCCTCATTTAAAAGATTTCAGAGAACGAATTAAAATAAACGGGAAAGATATTCCTAAAAAATATATTACAGGTTTTGTAAAGAAGTATAAGAATAACTTTGAAAAGATTGAACCATCCTTCTTTGAATGGACAGTTGGTTTGGCTTTTAATTACTTTGCCGATGAAGAAGTAGATATTGCTATTATAGAAACAGGGCTTGGAGGGAGACTCGATTCTACTAATGTTATTAAACCGCGACTTTCTATAATTACTAACATCAGTTACGACCATACCAATTTATTAGGAAACACGTTAGAAAAAATTGCCACAGAAAAAGCCGGAATTATTAAACCCCAAGTGCCTGTTGTTATTAGTGAAACACAAGATAAGATAAAGCATGTATTTATAAAGAAAGCTAAAGAAACCAATAGTGAAATATTTTTTGCAGATAAACTGTTTGTCCACCTAAAAGAAATTTACTACCCTAAAACGGGTATAGTTTCTCATCTATATAAGGCTAGAAAAGAAGAGCCTATTGTTTTAGTTGACTTACTGGGTACTTACCAAAAATATAATGTGGCAGGCGTTCTTACGGCTTTAAATCTTCTTGAAAAAGATTTTAAGATAAAAGAACATCATATTGAGGATGCTTTAGTAGAAGTAAAAAAATTAACCGGATTGCATGGGCGTTGGGAAATACTATCTAAAAAGAACCCCCGAGTTATTTGCGATACAGGACATAATAAAGATGGTATAAAACAAGTAATAGATTGTATTGACAGAGAGTTTGATTCAAAATATGTAAATGGCAAACTGCATGTTGTTTTTGGAGCGGTAAGTGATAAAGATG
>CAJCJB010000363.1 GCA_903970545.1 Candidatus Saccharimonadota bacterium
AAAAAGGTATGGGTATGCCCGCCAATAATTAAATCAATATCCTGCGTTTGGGTAGATAGCACGTTATCGCTTACCTTGTTTTCTTTATAATCATAGCCTAAATGAGAGAGGCAGATAACATAATCGCACTTCTTATCGTGCTTTAAAATAGCAGCAGTCTTTTTGGCGGCTTCTATGGGGTCGGTATACTTAATATCTCCGTAATTCTTTTTCTCTACCAGGCCTTGCAGCTCAATACCCAAACCAAACACGCCAATTTTCAAGTCTCCTTTTTCAATAATCTTATACGGTTTTATTCTTCCTGCCAGCGGGGTATCTTTAAACTCGTAGTTAGCATTTACAAACTCAAAACTTGCATAGGGCATTTGCTTCACCAGGTTATCTACTCCCAAATCAAAATCGTGATTACCCAATGTAGAAAGCTCATAACCCATCTGACTCATTAATTTAAACTCCAGCTCGCCTGCATAAAAGTTAAAGTAAGGTGTTCCCTGAAATATATCTCCGGCATCGAGTAGCAATACATTCTTTTCTTCGCTGCGTATTTTTTTAATGATGGCAGCGCGTTTAGCAATTCCACCCTGATTGGCATACTTGGGGTCGTTATCAGGAAATGGTTCAATGCGGCTATGCACATCGTTCGTATAAAGGATGGTTAGTTTGCTGATGCCTTTTTCGGCAAATAGTGGGTTAGCCATTAGTTGCGATGCGCCACCATACACGGCAGCTGCGCCAAGCATATAGCGTAAAAATTCTCGTCTATTGTGCGTATTGTATTCTGCCATCTAATGCTGCGGTTACGGGTTTATTTTGTTTGTTCAATCCTTTGCAATAATCAATTAAAATATCGCGGAGTAAAATGTCTGTTGCCACCATATCCTTATTCTCTCCGGCAGTAAAAAACTTATCTCCGCCGCCTGCCAGGTAATCACTGGTAGCAACATAATAGGTTTTGCTGGCATCAAAAGGTTTTCCGTTAATAAATATGTCGGTAGCTTTCTTATCCTTAATTACAAAACGAATGCCGGCAACGGGTGCGCCGTCTTTTTCGGCAACATAATCAAGTAACTGATGTAATCTTTCGGCGGTTACTTTAACAACCACAAGCTTGTTTTCAAAGGGCATTAGCTCAAACATACTGTTAACCATAACATTTCCCTGAGGAACAGAAGTACGCAAACCACCGTTATTAAACATGGCAAACATATTGGTGGTATCAACCTTAGTTAAAGTTTTTGCTTTTTGAAAAACAGCTTCCGAGAAGAAATTACCCAAATTACTCTCAGGGGTTTTCTTGGTTAAGGCAACAGGGGCATTGCCTATTACCTCATGCATCTTACCATCTATACTTTGCTTATAGGGTTGAATGGTTTTTACAACAGAAGAATCAACCGTGTTGTCAGTTATGGCATAATGCTTGGTTTGAGTGTCTTGCACTGCCAAATGCTTGCTGCCTGAGCAGGATAACAGATAGCTTGTAGCAAATAATAGGATTGTATATTGTGCATTGTATTTTGTACCCAGTCTTGATACACGAGACATGATACACGAGACATTTTTTTTCTTCATCTTTGCAAATGTAAGTACCGGATGGAAGTATAAAAAATATTTAATGTTACCATTATGTTAATTTCTGAAACCAAAATACGTGTCCGTTATGGTGAAACCGACCAAATGGGATACGTATATTATGGCAATTATGCACAATATTATGAGGTAGGTAGAGTAGAAGCCTTGCGTAAACTTGGGTTCAGTTATAAAGAAATAGAAGCAAAAGGCATTCACCTGCCTGTGCTTGATTACAGCATCCATTACAATAAACCTGCTTTATATGATGATGAGCTAACTATTGTAACTACCATAAAAGAATTACCGGGCGTTAGAATTACCTTCTATTACGAGTGTTTTAATGAAAAGAAAGAATTGCTGAATACAGGTGCTGTTACCCTTGTTTTTATAGATAAAGAAAAAAATAAGCCCTGCATTCCACCCGATTGGTTTATGGATGAAGTGGAGAAACATTTTGATAAATAATGAATAAAATAATTATTATCTCTTTTATGATGCTCTCCCCTCTCTTTTGGAGAGGGGTTGGGGGTGAGGCTTCTGCCCAAGGCAAAGGTTCTTATAGCTTTAATGTGGATAATTTCCCTGATATATACGGTGGGAAAGAAGAAATGAGACGTTTTCTACACGACCATTTGGTATACCCTGTAGAAGACATGAAAAGAAAATGGGAAGGAACTGTAAAACTCAACTTCGTAGTTACTAAAGAAGGGAAAACCGAGAATATAAAAGTAGTAGAATCTGTGAGTACTGATGTAGATAAAGAAGCTATTCGTTTATTAAAACTTATTGACTGGATACCTTCTCGCAAGGAAGGAACTTTGGTTAATGTGGATTATAACCTGAATATTCCTTTTTCTGTTTCTAAATATAAAAAGAATGTAAAAGAGCGTGGTTTTGATACGCCTTTATATACGGATATTCCCATAGATACTTCTCTCAATATATATGAAACTGCCGAACATTCTCCTGTGTTTAATATTCCGGATAAAACATTTACGGAGTTTGTATATACAAACCTTGAATATCCTGAACCGGCATCAAGACAAAACATTGAGGGTAATGTAAAACTTAGTTTTGTAGTTGAACCGGATGGGCAGGTTTCTGATATAAAAATATTGAATGAAGGAGTTGCTGCCGGTTGCAATAATGAGGCAATACGGGTGATTGGACTTACTAAATGGAAACCAGCCATTAGAGATGGTAAATATGTTCGTTACCGGATGAGTTTCACTATGAATTTCTCTTTAAAGAATAACTTTAAAGATAATAGCAATGGTAGTCAGAACACCTGGGGGCGGTAAATCAGTGAACATTTATCAATTATCAGGTAACAGAGAATGATACCTGTTACCTGTTTATGATACCTGACAAAATAAAACCGCATATTTTTCGTTATTTTGCAAACGTTTGCTTAAAAACATCCTCATAAAAAACACTTTTAAGGGAAAGCCTAAGAGATTAGTTGCGTTTACATTTGCCATCCTCTTATGTTTAGCTGTATTTGCACAGCCCACTACCGAAAAAGGAATGAACCTTCCTCATTTTTATGCTCGTAGGTTGCATTTTGGCTTTAGCATAGGATATAATCAAACTGATTTTAGAGTACATACCATAGCTAACTCTAAACTATATCATGGCTTAAGAGATAGTATTCGTTATCCCGGTGATACGTTGAACCTTAAATCAATTAGCACTAAGGGACAGGGTGGGTTTAATTTAGGTATTATTTGCGATTTTAAACTTCAACAGTATGTAAGGATTCGTTTCTTACCGGGTATTTCTTTTGCATCCCGCACTTTATACTACAATTTTGTAGGAACTAACAATTGGTCAGGAGCGCCTAATTTTACAGCCACCCGTCAAACGCAGTCTGCATTTATTCTTTTGCCGCTTAATCTAAAACTTCAATCAAAACGTATCCGCAATTTTGGTGTATATGTTATTGGTGGAATTTCTTATAGTGTCGATTTAGCATCCGGAAAAAGTGATGCTGCAAATTCTAATGTGGTGCGTTTAAAAGCAAACGATTGGTTATATCAGGGTGGAGGAGGCTTTGATTTTTATTTCCCCTATTTTAAATTCTCCATAGAGGCTAAAATCAGTCAGGGATTGAGAAATATATTAATTAAAGATGGTACCGAATTTACCAATCCTATCAATTCTTTAAACTCGCATGTGTTTTTGCTTAGCATAAGCTTTGAAGGATGATTAGCAATCTTACTCTTTCTCTATCTCCTTCTGAGGCATTTTCTGAAATTAACCTGAAGCATAAAGTAAGAGAAGAGTTAGGTCTTAAAGAGACGGATGAATTACATATCCTCTTACAAAAACGCTCTATAGATTCCAGGCAAAGAAGTATAAAGGTTAATGTAAGCCTGCAGGCTTTTGTAAATGAGCCTTTAAAGGAAGAGCTCATTGCTGTTACCTACCAACAGGTAGCTGAAAAGAAGAAGGAAGTAGTTATTATAGGTGCAGGTCCGGCAGGATTGTTTGCTGCCTTGCGTTGTTTGGAGTTGGGATTAAAACCCATCATTTTTGAACGCGGTAAAGACGTTAAAAACCGCCGAAGAGATTTAGCCAAACTGAATAAAGAGCAACTGGTTAACCCCGAAAGTAATTATTGCTTTGGCGAGGGTGGGGCAGGAACCTATAGCGACGGGAAGCTTTATACCCGTTCTTCCAAGCGGGGAGATGTGGTTAAGATATTAAAGAGTCTGGTGCATCACGGGGCAGATAAAACCATTTTGGTTGATGCGCATCCGCATATAGGCACCAATAAGCTGCCAAAAATTATAGAAAATATCAGACAGACCATTTTGGATTTTGGCGGAGAAATTCATTTTAACAGCAAGTTGGTAGATGTTACTATTGATAAAGAGAAGATACAATCTATTAATGTTTTAAATCTTAATACTGAACAAAGTACTACCTATAATGCACAGTATTTAATACTGGCAACCGGGCATAGCGCGCGGGATATTTACCAATTACTGAACGATAAAAACATTGCCATAGAGGCTAAACCATTTGCCATGGGGGTGCGTATTGAGCATCCGCAGGAGATGATAGACAGCATACAATACCATTGCAACATTAAACAGTTAGGCGATGTGAGGGAGTTTTTGCCGGCAGCATCATACAGTTTGGTGCAACAGGTAAACGGCAAAGGGGTGTACTCTTTTTGCATGTGCCCGGGTGGCATAATAGCACCATGTGCCACGGCACAGGAAGAAGTGGTTACCAACGGCTGGAGTCCGAGTAAACGAAATAACCCTTATGCCAATTCGGGTATTGTGGTGGGACTGGATGCTACAGACTGGAGTGCATTTTCTTCTCATAAAAACTTAGCTGCCTTAGAACTGCAAAAACAATTAGAACACAAGGCTTGGATTGCCGGAGGCAAAACGCAAACGGCGCCTGCCCAGCGCTTACTAGATTTTATAGAGAACAAAACAAGTGGCACACTACCTTCATGCTCTTACCAACCGGGTATTACGCCTGTCAACATGGAGGCTTTATTAGGCAACACCATGGGAAAAGCCCTGAAAGAAGGTTTTAAAAGCTTTGGCGCCAAAATGAAGGGTTATTTAACCAACGAGGCAGTAATAGTTGGGGTAGAATCGCGGACATCTACGCCGGTAAGGATACCGAGAGATAGGGAAACCTGCCAGCATATACAGATAAAAGGTTTATACCCCTGCGGAGAAGGAGCGGGTTATGCCGGAGGCATCGTTTCTGCAGCTATGGATGGAGAGCGTTGTGTGGATGAGATTTTTAAGATACCTACCCTATAACTAACCGTTCTGCAATTTGGGCACGGTTATGTGCTGTTGAATTTCTTATCATACTGTCAAGGACTAAAAACAATTAAACCAAGAAAATGTCTTGCAAATAAAATTAACCGCATCAGTTTCATTTTCAAACACCTTATTAATCCGATAAGACAAAGCATTTAGTAATCATGCTTCAAAGATAAATGTTTTAAATCTCGCTGTAGTAAACACTTTTGGGATTTAGAAGTAATAAACTAAAGTTAGGTTCTGTTTATTTTCGAACTTAGTTAACCCATTCAATCCCCTTCTTCAATAAAGAAAGGGTTTTTGCTTCGGCACTGTTTGCTTTGGGGTTATAGTTATAATGCCAGGCAGCAAGGGGCGGCAAACTCATTAAAATAGATTCTATTCTGCCATTGGTTTCCAGTCCAAATTTAGTGCCTTTATCATACACCAGGTTAAACTCGGCATATCGGCTGCGCCTGATAAGTTGCCATTCGGTTTCTTTTTCGGTAAAAGCGGTGTTTTTGTTGCGACTAATCAGCTCGGTATAAATGGGGGCAAAGGCCATGCCTACATCTTTCCAAAAAGCAAGGTTTTGGGTAAAGCTCATTTGCAGGCTTTCGTTCAACCTGTCAAAAAATATACCGCCAATACCTCTGGTTTCGTTTCGGTGTTTGATAAAGAAATAATCATCAGCCCATTTTTTGTAATCGGTATAGTAGTTGGGGTTATGCTTATCGCATACTTGTTTTAAGCTTTGATGGAAAAATGTAGCATCCGCCTCATTTATATAATGCGGAGTTAAATCTATGCCACCGCCAAGCCAATGAACGCCGTTACTCATTTCAAAATAACGTATATTCATGTGTATAATAGGCATCATAGGACTTTTGGGGTGCAGCACAATAGATACACCGGTAGCATAAAAGAGCCCCTCTCCGGCTCTCCCCGAAGGGGAGAGAGTATGTTCCTTTTCAGTAGATAAAAATGCGGGTGTAGCGCCATGTACCGCAGAGAAGTTAACGCCGCCTTTTTCCAACACATTACCGTTTTGTATAACGCGACTAATACCTCCACCGCCTTCAGGGCGCTGCCATTCTTCAACAGTAAATAATGCACCACTATCTGCTTTTTCCAACTCGCTGCAAATATGCTTTTGTAAGTCTTGCAGCCATTTTGCAATTTCTTCTCTATTTGCCATACGGTATTTTATTCAGCTTGTAATCGTTGTAACGTATTAGTTGTATGGCTTGATTTTCAAAACCTGTGTTATTATTTGGATGTGTAAAACTAAAGTTAATGCAGGTTCCGCGTTTGGGCATATCATCTAACACCACAGCCGATGCAGCACCCATTGTTTTTAAAAGATTAAAATAATACAAACCGACGTCGGTGGCTACATAATAATAATCATCGGCAGTAGTATTATATTTTTGCTGATAGACAGTCTTTAGCTTTTGTATATAGGGGTTTTCTTCACCGATATAATAAGGCACGGCGTAGGTAAAACTAAAGTTGTTGAAGTATTCCAAATCCAGGTTATCATAACTCATCCACTTGCGCAAACCAATTACACGCAGGTTTTCTTTCTTATCAGAAAAAAGATTTAGTTGCGTTAAAAATTCGGTGATAAAAGATTCGTTTTCGGTAAGTGCTACATAGTAGTTTATTCTACCTGCTTTATAAGCAGCCTTAGCGCCGGCAACACCTTTAGCTTCGGTTAAGGTATCTTTTGCTTTTTGATTGTAATAAGCTTTAAATGTCTTTATGGTTTGAATGTCTTTTGGACTACCATTATTTAGCAACACAATGTTTTGTCCTTTAAGAGAATCTAAGCAATAATCTGCCAGACCTTGTAATAAGGTATTATTGGAAGGAATCAGTTTGCTGGTAAATACATTATTAAATAACACTTTGTTTTGCTGTGTAAGCGGAGATACGCAGGGTATTTGATTCTTCTTAGCTTCGGTAGAAATTATTTTGAAAGGAGAGTTATAAAGCGGACCAATTATTAAATCAAGATTTTTGAACTCATTGGTTTTGGTGAGTTTTATAGTGGTTAATGAATCTATATCACCTGAATCGTACAGTTTAAAAACTATTTCAAAATCAGTTGTCTTTAAAGAATCAGCAGCTTGTTGCAAACCCTCGTATATATCCAATGCCATTTGAGAGGAAGTAGGGAACTCCTGTTTATTCATAACCAATTCATCTACATTTAGCGTGCTTACATCATCAAAATGAAAAGGAAGAAATAGACCTACGTTATACTTATTCTTCTTTGGTTTATTAACTGTTTCAACAGGTGTGGTATCGTTATCGGTTTTTGAAGCAAGAATAGGTTCTGTAGTTTCCTTTTCTTTTACAATTGCGGGAGTTTCTTTAACTTCAGTCTTTGCAGAGGTAGTTTGGGTAGTAGCCACTTGAACTTTGGTGGCATCTTTTTCCTTAACCCTTAAAACCATGTTTTCTTTCAAACCCTTTTTCAAGTCAGGGTTTAAATCATTTAATTGTTGTTCGGTAACAGAGTAATCTTTGCAAATGCGGTAAACAGTTTCTCCCCTAACAACTTTATGCGTAACATATTTATCATAATCTTTAATGGTAGGCATGCTTTGCTCTTTCGGTTTCTCCGCAAGGATTTTTAATTCTTGTCCGGCTTTAATGCCATCAATGGCTTCGGGGTTCTCCACAATTAAAGCATTCAAATCCACATCATAAATCTTGGCAATACCATATAGACTTTGTCCTTTGGCAACTTTATGAATGTAGTATTTCTTATCGTTAATAACTTTGGTATCCTTACTCATGCCTGGATTTTGCGCCTGTGCACAAACGCTAAAAATAAAACAAAAAGAAAGAAATAAGAAACGACTCAATCTTATCATAAGAATTACTTGCTCTTTTTTTCTGCTTTTAATATAGCGTTATATAGGTTTACCACACCACCTGTATTTGATAAATCAGAGAATTTCACTTCTGTTTTATCTGCACCGGGTTGTTTTACTTTTTGGTTTTTGTAATCTTTGTCAACGGATTCTTCTATAATCTTTTTTACCTGTTTAGCGGTAAGATTAGGGTAGTAAGACCGGATAACAGCAGCCACACCGGCAGTAACCGGACTTGCCATACTGGTACCGCTTTCATCTAAATAACCACCATCGTTTTTAGTAGAGTGTATATCTACACCGGGTGCAAATACATCAACTGTTTTTTTACCGTAGTTAGAAAAGTTAGCAGGCAGGTCGGCACCTGTTTTCCAGTTTAATGCCCCCACTTCAATCCAATTGTTGGCCTTCTTTCCATTGGCAAACTTCCTGCAAGGATAAAAGATGTTTTTATCAATATCCACTCCATCATTACCTGCGGCATGAACCAATAATACATCTTTACTTTCGGCATATTTCACAGCCTTATCAACGGCTGCTTTATCATAAGGATAGGTTTTACCGAAACTCATATTAATAACCTTGGCACCATTATCAACTGCATAAATAATAGCATTTGCCACATCTTTATCACGTTCATCTCCATCGGGTACGGCACGTACCGACATAATACGTACGTTATCTCCTACACCTTTTACGCCAATATTATTAACACGGTTTGCCCCTATAATACCGGCTACATGTGTTCCATGCAAACTCCCCGGACCTTTACAATCATTATTACCATAATATTTTTCATAAGAATTTTTATAGTCATCGCCTATAATACCGCGTGGATCATAATCTAAATTGTAGTTATATTTTACCTGAGATTCAAAATGATCTTGTGCCTCATCCAATTGTTTTAAAAGATAATCTACCGTCATGGTAGTATCCTGAGACAGAATTAACTGAGCATAAGCCACTAAACCCTCTTGTTTTTTATCTTTTACTTTAAATTGTTTCAACTGGGTAGCTTTTACACTATCTACATCTAATTGGTCTTTAATTTCTAAGTTAAGGTTAGTAAACATCTCATCTACAAAGTTTATCTGTGTAAGTTGTTTTTGAGCTTCATCCAGTTTTTGCTCGTAACTGGTTTTAACATCCAGGTATTGTTTGTACTCTTTTTTATCGGCAGAGGCAATTGTTTTTTCATCTTTGCCATCATACTTCTTTTTTAAATCTCTGTAAACACGGGTAAGCTCTATGGTTTCATGCTCTATATTCTTACCATCTTTACCACCCAAAAAGTTCCAACCGTGTATATCATCAATGTATCCATTTTTATCATCATCAATACCATTGCCGGCAATCTCTTTTGGGTTAGTCCACATCACATCTTTTAAATCTTCGTGATTAAAATCAACCCCGCTATCAATAACACCTACAATAACGGTAGTACTTTTTTTACCTTTAAGCAACTCGTTATACGTACGCTCGGTGCTTACACCATTTACCTTGTTGGTATATGGGTCTAAATTAAACCAGTTGTCGGGGGCTTTGGTGGTATCGGTATAAACCTGTGCAAAACCAATAGATGAAAAAACAAGGGCTGTTGATAAAAAGTTAATGCGCATACAATTAAATTAAACATCAAAAGTAATACTAAAAACTAATCTTAGCATTTAGAGTTTAGCATTTAGCGTTTTACCTGTTATTTAATTTTGTATCTTTAGCATCGTTTTATGCAAATTAAGAGTCTACTAGTCGTATTACTCATTGTTGTATCTGTATGCAACTGCTTTTCTCAGGTTAAACCTAAGGGTAAGTGGGAGCCTGAAGATGCGGAAGAGCATTTTAAGAATCAGAACTATGTAATGGCTTTGCCTATGTATAAGGAACTTGTGAAACGAGAACCTGACGAAGTGCAGTATAATTATCGTTTGGCATTTTGCTATATGCATACTACCATTGATAAAACCGCAAGTATTCCTTTTTTTGAGAAGGCAGTTAAAAATCCTAAATGCCCTCCGGATGCTTGGTACTGGTTAGGCAGAGGTTATCATTTGGCTAATAAATTTCCTGATGCTGTAAAAGCTTACACTAAGTATAAAGAGTTAATGGTAAAAAATAAGCCCGAAGTGGATATTGCCGAACACTGTATTGAACAATGTGGTAATGCACAGGAACTGATGAAACATCCTATAAAAATTACGTTTACCAATGCGGGACCTGAAGTAAATACAGAGTTTCCTGATTATTACCCATGGATAACTTCTGATGAACAAGCTTTATTCTTTACTTCTCGGCGTAAAGGTGGTCATACTACGCAGGTAGAAGCTGATGGTTATTACTCATCTGATTGTTTTGTATGTAATGTATTGGATGGTAAATGGGATAAGGCTAAGAACTTAGGTAATTTTGTCAATACCCCTTTAGATGAGCAAATTGTGGGTATAAACCCTGATGGAAGTGAGTTGGTAGTTTATATTGACCATATAAGTCAGGTAGAAGATTTATACAGTACGCACAAAAAAAATAATAACTATACCAAGCTCGAAAAGCTAAGCGATAATGTAAATAGCGCTAAAGAGTTTTCAGGTTCTATCTTCATTACCGAAGACGGACCCATGTTGTATTTTGTTAGAGAAGATAAAAACTCTATTGGCGAAACTGATATTTATACAGCAAAAATGCTGCCCACTGGGCAATGGGGCTTGCCCGTTAATATGGGCAATAAAATAAATACAAAATATAAAGAAGATTTCCCTTGGTTATCTGCCGACGGAAAAACACTTTATTTCTCCTCTGAAGGACATAGTAGTATGGGTGGTTTTGATTTATTTAAATGCTATTGGGATGAACTTGAAAAAGAATGGAGTGCCCCTGTTAACCTTGGCTATCCTTTAAACACATCGGATGACGAGCGACAAATCTCTATACTGCCTGATAATCGCGCAGGCTATGTTAGTGCTTTACGCACAGGTGGTTTTGGTGATTTGGATATTTACCGTGTTAAGTTTGAAGAGAATGACCAGCATTTTAGCCTTTACCGTGGCAAAGTGTTGCGTAGTGATTCCACCAATAAAAAAGATTTTGATGTGAACATTAGTGCTGTAAACAAAAAAAACAATGATGAAATAACCTTTGTGCCCAACAAAACAAGCGGGCGTTATGTGATGGCACTTTTGCCCGGTACTTATAAAGTAACCATAACCAGTGATGGGTATACCGATTATACCGAAAATATAGTAGTGTTCGAGTTTGGTGTTGCCAAACCCGAAACTGTTAAGAACTATATGCTGATGAAAAAGTAGGTATTAGGGATTAGCAGCACGAACACAAATAGAGAAGGCTTTAATTTTGCGGAGGTGAATGACTTCTTGTCGAACTCCTTCTAGGTGGATTTCAAACACTTACTTAAAGTGAGTGCAATGCGTTCATATTCAAAAAATATTTCAACATTGTAGTGCGTATACATTACTTTAACCCCCTATTATATAAGCGGTTCGATTTTTCGTCATAGCCTCCACTTTTATTTGAAGCAATTAACTGTTAATCAGTTAATTGCTTTTTTTTATTTTGAATATATTAGCCCACATTTAGCCTATAATCATATGAGTTCTTAATTTTATTCAAATTAAGCTCTATTTTAAGATTTCAAACTCCTTTGTGAAAAAATAAAATTCGTCCATTAGAGACAAAGAAATAAAAAACGCACCTAATAGGATTTATCATGAAACCTGATAGATGCGTTTAATATGGTTGAAAGTAAACAACTTTAACCACTTTAAAGAACGTGCGCAAAGGTACTAGTATTCAATATATCTAATGTTACCAAATCATTAAGTTTTACCATTAGGTTTCTTGCAATTACTTTTGGCAATAAATTATAGATATATCCTGTTTTTTAACAAAAAAAGACTTGACTTTTTTTGTTATTGCACTATATTTGGCTTTCTGTAAAAGTGAACACCCTATAAAGTATGTAATCTTTAACCACTTTTTAAAAAATTAAGTAATTAATTGTTTTTAAAATGGCAAAGTATTATAAATCAAAAAAGACATTTAGTTTACTTACTTTAGCTGTTTTATTGTTTGGATTAGTTCCAGTAGGCAATGCCCAGCACGAGCATAATCATAGCACCATTAAATCTGCCGATGTTCCCTTAGATAGAATCAAAAATGATTGCCGTTTCTTTTCAGGAGATACTTTAAACGGTTTTGCTTTAGAGGCAACTATTGAAACCGGAATTAAAAAGCTAACTATTTATTCTGAGTTAAAATGGTACGTTAGAACTAAGGAGAACGAATTTGTAAAAGCAAAGTATAACATTACAAAACTTCCATGGGAAATTGATGAAAACAATAATACTAAAAGAATTAATGTCCATCCCAGAGTTGCTAATGCTGCCTGTAATAATGTAGATTTTGAAGCGGGAACTTTTGTAAGTTGGACTGGTACTATTGGTTATAATACTAATTCAAATCTAGCCCTTACGGCTACTTCTGCAACTATAAGTACTTTAGGTATTGATGCTGCGGAAACTGGTTGCTCTTTTCAGACCTTAGTAAATGCTGCTGCAGGGGCTGATCCATGGGGAGGATTCCCTATGTTAGACCCAGGGGGGGGGAATTATGCGGTAAGACTTGGAGGAGAAAATATTAATACAAATGAAGAAGCGCAAACAGCGGGTTGTGTTGATAATGCTCCTATTACTGCGCCCTATTATTACTCTAACGGAGAGACATTGGAAACCACTTTTTTAGTAACCTCTAATAATACTTTACTTACTTATAATTATGCCGTTGTTTTAGAGGCTGCCCCCCACTCTAATGGGCAACAGCCTTATTTTAGAGTAGAAGTATTAGATAATACAGGTGCTGAAATACCTTGCCTTAATTATTATGTTCAGGGGGATAGTTTAGGAACTTATCCTGCCGGATTCATTAGTGTAGGTAACCCTCCTGCTGCTTACTATCTTCCATGGCAACAAAGTTCTTTAAA
>CAJCJB010000364.1 GCA_903970545.1 Candidatus Saccharimonadota bacterium
ACAAACACTTACAGATAAAGGCGGTGTTATTATCAAGCGTATATTAGTTAAAGGAGATGATGCCTGGGTTTACATAAAAAAAATATTCAGTTTTGGTACGGTTGTCTATTATAAAGACGATGAACAAATCACCCAAAGCATTTGGGAAAACGAAACTAAACCGTAAATCGTATTTAACGTGAGAAACTTACATCTCATCATCCTTTTATTTTATGGAGTATCTGTGCTTGCTCAAAAAAGTACGGATGAACAATTAGCCGAGCAGTTTTTTCAAAGTAAAGATTATACCAAAGCAATTGTTTATTACGAGAATTTATATGCTAAGAACCCTACTGCTTATTATTCTCCTTATTTTACCTGCCTGCTTGCCGTAAAGGATTTAAAAAAAGCCGAAAAAATAGCCAGACATCAGCTAAAAGTATCTCCTGATAATTTAACCTATTATGTTGATTTAGGTCAAATTTATAAGGCAGACAGCAACCTTAGCAAAGCAAAAGATCAATACGTAAAAGCCATTAAAGAGTTAAGCCCTGATATATCTCAAACGCTTGAATTGGGAAAAGCCTTTGTTGGTGTTAAGGAATTTGGCTATGCTATAGAAACCTATAAAAAGGGCAGAAGATATAATATACATGTGTATCCCTTCTTTAATGAATTAGCTGATGTATATAAAACCTTAGGCGATATAAGAAGCATGATTAATGAGTATCTAGATGAGATAGGGTATAAAGAAACCAACCTCCAGGATGTGGAGATGCAACTGCAAAACAGTTTGGGTTATGATGATGAAAAAGGTGGTTTTAATAACCCGATATTAAAAGAAGAGTTGCAAAGGCGCATACAGCAATATCCTGACAAGATAGTGTTTTACGATTTTTTAATTTACATACTCATTCAGCAAAAGGATTTTGAGGGTGCTTTTGTTCATTCTAAAGCACTTGATAAACGACAAAAAGAAGAAGGTTATCGTATTATGAATTTAGGGAAACTTTGCGTGCTGAATGAAGATTTTGAAACTGCACAAAAATGTTTTGATTACGTAATTTCTTTAGGAAAGAATAATTTTAACTACATGCAAGCTTGTGTAGAATCTGCTAATGCGCAGTTTGAAAAAATAATCAAGCAGAGAAATTATACACAGACGGATTTAACCGATGTAGAACAAAAATTAAAAACTACCATTAAACAGTTTGGATACAACCAACTTAGCGTTAGCATGGTACATAAACTGGCTGTATTGCAGGGGTTTTATTTGAATAAGGTGCAAGAGGCAATTGAGATGCTGAACGAAGTGCTTAATACATCCGGTATTGATAAGGCTTCAGAAGCTGAGCTGAAGCTTGACTTGGGCGATTTACTTTTAATTAATAACGAAGTGTGGGATGCTTCACTTTTATATTCGCAGGTTGAAAAGGCTTATAAATATGAACCTATCGGGCAGGAAGCCAAGTTTAGAAACGCTAAGATTGCTTTCTATACCGGCGATTTTAAATGGGCAAAAGCACAGTTAGACGTTCTTAAAGGTGCCACCTCTAAACTGATTGCTAACGATGCAATGGATTTATCGCTCGTAATTTCTGATGCGATAGGTATTGATACGAATGTGGTTCCTTTGCAAATGTTTGCTTCGGCAGATTTGTTGTTATTGCAGCACAAAACCACCGAGGGCTTGCAACGTATGGATTCTATTAATATACTGTTTGATAACCATAGCCTGGCAGATGATATTTATTATAAAAAAGCACAGATTTTCACTCAGCAAGGTAAGTATAAGGAGGCTTTAGAAGCCTACTTGCGGGTGGTAGATGCTTATGGCGAAGATATATATGGCGATGATGCTTTGTTTAAAATGGCAGAGATATACCAATATAACTTAAAGGATATTGAAAAGGCAAAAACCCTTTACCAGGAAGTGCTTACTAAATACCCAAGCAGCATTTATACGGTAGAAGCCCGCAAGCGTTTCCGCAAACTGCGCGGAGATGTGGTGAATTAATTCCTTAAAGCATACTTAATTTGCTTAAGCAATTCTTTGGCATCAGTTTCTTCTAACTGCACACCTAAGCGGTAGGTTTTTGTGCCATAGACGAAAGAAATACTTTCGGTACCCATTACCCAAAAAGAGTCGTTCATAAACTGAAAGAAATCTTTTTTGTCTTTTACAGTCAGTTGTAAGTCTTTGATAAGGTCGGTTTCAAATTCTAACTTCTTACCGCGCCCTGCCACATCTCTCCAATAATTAAAGGTGCTGCCTTTTATCCATATCTTTTCCTTGCCATACTTCTTAAATATAAAGGCTCGTACTGTTCTAAACTCAAAGTATGCCCAAAAGCCCAGCCATACTATTACAATCAGTTTTATGTTGGTGTTGGTAAGTGTAAAGTAGTTGCCCAGTACAATGCATCCGCTAAGTGTCCATACAAAAATCCATGCAAAAAGTAAATGTAATTTCCAATTGGTGGCTGTTGGTATTATTACAAAGCTGCTTACTCCATCAGCTTTCAGGGTGCTTATGCGTTTCCCTATTACTTCTATGTTATCACTTGGGTTCACTTTCTATTCGTACGTTTATTTATTTTTAAAGGTACTCATGTATTCTCTTCGTTCGGCTCAAAGGCTTTATGTGTGGCATAGTTCCTCCACTTATCTAACAAATTCTTCATATCGTCGGGCAACTCGCTTTCAAACTTCATTATCTTTTTAGTTGCCGGATGTTCTATTTCTAAAAACTTAGCATGCAATGCCTGCCTCGGACACAAAGCAAAACAATTTTCTATAAACTTTTTATAGGTTGCTGTTTTAGTTCCTTTTAATATTTGCTCTCCCCCATAATCCACATCATTAAAAATACGATGCCCAATATATTTCATGTGCACACGTATCTGATGAGTACGCCCTGTTTCAAGGGTACACTCTACTAAAGTTACATAACCAAAACGTTCTAATACTTTGTAATGTGTAACGGCGTGTTTGCCCTGAGTCTCATCGGTAAACACATCCATAATCTTTCGGTTACGAATGTTTCTGCCAACGTTTCCGGTAATGGTACCTGTATCGTTTAAGATATTGCCCCAAACAAGAGCAACATATTTGCGGGTAAGGTCGTGGTCGAAGAATTTTTTGGCAAGTAAGGTTAAAGCTATTTCATTTTTGGCAACAATTAAAATACCTGAAGTGTTTTTATCTATGCGATGCACCAAACCTGGGCGGGGTGCATAAATATTGGTACCTACTTTGCTTTGGGCGTGCGGAAGATTATTGAAATGATACAGTAAAGCATTTACTAAAGTGCCGTCGTCATGGCCATAAGCAGGATGAACAACCATTCCGGCAGGTTTGTTTACAATCATAATATCATCATCTTCATATTGGATATTAAGCGGAATGTTTTGCGGAATAAGCTCAAAGTTCTTAGGAGGGTGAGGGAGCAGTATAGTAATAACATCTAAAGGCTTTACTTTATAGCTTGATTTTACTGACTTATCGTTTACCTGAATGTTACCTCCATCGGCAGCAGCTTGTATCTTAGTACGCGATGCATGTGCCAGTTTGTGCAATAAGAATTTATCAATACGTAAAAAGGCTTGCCCTTTATCGGCAGTTATGCGGTGGTGCTCAAAAAGTTCCTGTTCCTCGTCCAG
>CAJCJB010000365.1 GCA_903970545.1 Candidatus Saccharimonadota bacterium
AATGATTATGGTTTATATAATATGGCAGGTAACGTATCCGAATGGGTTATGGATATTTATCGTCCCCTTACTTCAACTGACGCAAATGAATTTCGCCCTTTCCGTGGTAATGTTTTTAAAACACAGGTAAAGGATTCTACGGATAATACGATTGCCACCAATACAGATGGTATGTTAATTGATAAAGTAGATCATACTAAAAAGAAAGTAAATCCTCCATCAGCACATGGAGTTAGTCAGGAAACCGTTGAGAATAACGACACAAGCGTTGTAAATTCAATACCTGGTCGTGTATTATGGAGAGATGTTAGTATTGCGCACCCTGAGGATAATTTGGATGAAAGAAGAAATTATAAGACTAACGATTATCGCGATTATTTAGATGGTGATGTTAACTCAAGTCTTTATTATCAGGAGGGTGAAGATGCTTATGGAGATAAAGCAGGGAAGATGATGTATGAATATGCTAAAACATCTTTAGTAAACAATTGGAGCAGAGTTTACAAAGGTGGTAGCTGGAAAGATCGTGCTTATTGGATGAGTCCTGGTACTCGTAGATTTTTAGATGAAAGACAAGCTACGGCTTCTATAGGTTTTAGGTGTGCTATGACTAGAGTAGGTAGTCCAACCGGATTAGGTAAGTAGGAACGATTGTTGTCATTTTAAAACCCTGAACATATAGCCTTAGCTAGGCAAGTCTCAATTAAGGCAGTCAGGGGGATAAAAAACAAAAAGGAGGTCAATCGACCTCCTTTTTAATTTAATGATTATCAATTATTTATAAAGTTAATTCATTACCCTCGCAGTTATTCCCAATGAAAAAGCCGTCCTATTATGAGAACGGCTTTCGCTTTTCTAAGGCATTCTAAATATCTAATCTTTAGAAAACTCTGCACTTCCCCTCACAATAACGTCTTCGCTAAGCATAGTGCCCGGCATAGATGCGCCGATACCAAAAGTGCTGCGATTTACAGAACCATTTACTTTAACACCTACCACTGTTTTTTTGCTCATTGGGTTAGTACCCGTTCTGATAACTGCATCAAGGCTAACTAGCTTAGTTACACCATGCATAGTCATATCGCCTATAATAGTGTATTTGTTGCCCGAAACCTTTTTTACTGTTTTACTTTTAAAAGTAAGTGTAGAAAATTTTGCGGCATCAAAAAAATCGGGTGATTTAAGATGTCCGTCACGTTTATCATTATCTGTATTGATGCTGTTTACATCTGCTGTAAATTCAAAAACTGCATCTGTAAAATCCTCTTTTGAGGAAGTAAATTTTCCTTCAAAGGTTTTAAAAGATCCATCAATATCAGAAACTGATAAGTGAGTGATAGTAAAGCCCACCGATGAGTGAGATTTATCTAGGTTGTAAACACCCGGATCTACAACTGTAAACGAGAACATAAAAGCTGCTGCCACTGAGGCAAGAATTGTGATTTTTTTCATTTGTTTTCTTTTTTAGGTTATTATTATATTTATTTATTATGCTTGTTTTATAAATTCTATATTACTATGAATATTAATATCATTACCTAATACTAATCCACCTGTTTCGGTAGCAGCGTTAAAGCTCATACCAAAATCCTGACGGTTTATTTTGCCACTTACGGTGAAACCTGCACGGGTATTACCATAACCATCTTTAGCAGTTCCGCCAAAATCTACATCTAATACAATAGCCTTACTTACACCTTTCATATTAAGGTTACCATGTAACTTGTAATTCTCGGCACTTACTTTTTCAAGTTTAGTACCTTCAAATTTTATTTGCGGATGCGCAGCGGCATCAAAGAAATCTCCGGTTTTTAAGTGCCCGTCACGTTGTTCGTTATTCGTATTGATAGAATCTACATCAGCAGAGAAATGAATTTTTGCTGTTGTAAAATCATCACCTTCTGTTTCTACCGTTCCTTCAAATTTTTGAAAAGCACCGGTTACGTTTGATATCATTAAGTGCCTTACTTTAAATTGCACTTCTGAGTGTGTGGGGTCTAAGACCCATTTAGTTGCTGACATAATTTTTTGTTTTAAGTTTGAGACAAAGGTATGTACATTAAGTATACTTTTGTAACCGATATACCAAAGTATACCGATATACTTTTGTAAACCGACCGCGAAAGTAATACAAACAATATACCTTTGTACCTTATCTAATCATTAACTAATTGTTAAGATGGCTAAAAACTTTTTGCAGAATCCCAGTAAGTTAAGTTCTACCGAGTGTTCTAAGAGCTTACTTCCCGTACAAGATGCCTTATATGTATTAAGTGGTAAATGGAAATTGCCTATTATAATTGCCTTAATACATGGCAACAAACGCTTTAAAGAATTACATCGCGAAATAAAAGGTATTACAGCTAAAATGCTTTCTAAAGAGTTAAAAGAACTGGAAGTAAATACCTTAGTGAAGCGTACCGTTTATGATACCATCCCAGTAAGTGTAGAGTATGAACTTACTCCCTATGGTACTACCTTAGATGAAGTTATCATGGCTTTGCGCGACTGGGGCTTAAAGCACCGTCAGAAAATAAAAGATAGGAAGTAATTAGGAACTCCCTTTTAATCCGGCAACGATTCCTTTTATGGAGATTACATTAAGCGGCAGTTCTAAGAAAACATGCAGCATGCTTAATAGAAACAATACCATAAACCCTAAGCGGAAATCTATATAATAGAATACTACAGATAGTGCCCATAAAATAGCTATTACACTTAATCTGCTTTTCGAAACTTCATGCCATTTAATTACGGTTGTTTTAGAGAACCAGTTTAGGTAATGATACGTATATGCAAAAGCTATAAAGCGTTGCACGGCAATCATAGCAGGCAATTCAAAAATATCAGCACTATTATTTACAAAGCTTATATTGAATAATCCTGCGATGGATTTATTAAGAATACTGAAATACTTCTGTATATATCCCTTTTCTGCTACAGAAAGAATCTCTGCATTAGGCGTATGAATAAATGCAAAGCTTGCTGCACAAATAACAAACACAACTAAAGAAATATAACCCGTAATGCTTTTGTTTTTAATTGCGCCCTGCAAAACAAAAAAGCCCGTAAACAAAAACACATGTACAACGGTAGGTAAAAAAATACCGAATGATAAAACCAATAACATAATCTTATCTGCTTTAATGAGTAATGCTAAGATTAAAACAGCAACAGATATCAAAAGAGACAACACATTCTTTCCTGAAAAGACAAGACACAAGGTGTACACCACCACGCAAATAATTAAACTTACTGAAAAATACCTAACGGCTGATTTCTCGTTAAACAAGCCAATAGAGAGGAGAATAGCAATTAGTATGTAAGGCCATATCTGCATCTTCTGTTTGATAAAGAAATTCTTTTTATCGAGCCAGGAAATTTCGGTAAGGTAATGTAAAGGACCTAACACCGCATATACAAAGAGAAAGAGTTTAAAGGGAATGATAAACGCAATAACTGTACTGATAAGCATTAAAGCCATGTTGGTAAGGTTTATACCTTTATCAGTAGCTGTTATTTTTTGGATGAAACTCATTGAATAAGTTTCATTTCATTTAACAGGTAACCCGCACCGGCGTATTTATCAATTACAAACAGCGTATAACGCACATCCAACGTAATGTTGCGACAAATGTTGGGGTTATACATAATATCGCTCATGGTGCCTTCCCACACGCGGTCGTAGTTGGTGCCAATTAATTCTCCTTTTGCATTCAGTACCGGACTGCCGCTGTTACCTCCCGTTGTGTGGTTAGTTGCCACAAACGACATGTGCAGCGTACCATCTTTATCGGCATACTGCCCGTAATCCTTCTTGCTGTATAAGTCTTTCATTTTAGGAAAGATGATAAACTCATCATCGTTTGGGTTTTCTTTTTCCATCATGCCATCCAATGTGGTGAAGTAATTGTAGTACACACCATCTCGCGGTTTATAGCCTTTTACTTTTCCGTAGGTTACACGCAGCGTAGAGTTTGCATCGGGGTAAAACTTTTTGTCTTTATAAACCTTGGTAAGTTTATCAACGTATTTTTTATAGAGTGCATTCAGTTGTGCATCGATAGTAGTGTATTGCCCAAGAACGTTGTTGTTATAATAATTGGAGACACTTTTCCAAAGCTTATACACCATATCGTTTTCTATGTTATCCGTCAAGCCAAATTTTAGGGTATTTAAATACGTGTTCTTATTAACGAATATACTTTCGTAGAAAATCTTGTCGGCAATGGCTTCGTAATTGTTTTGATACAAGCCAAACAAGGTATCAATAGCAGGCACGCGCTGACCATCGGCTACACCATTAGCATACATCTCTAACATAGCTCTGCAAATGTCTTTATCCATCGCTTTGTTGTATGTTTTAAAAAACTTCTCGTTGCTTTCTGCTGCTTTGGTAAATTCTTTTTGTTTATCCTCAGCTGATTTTCCTTTCACAGAAGCAATCAATTTCTCTGCCGCCCGAGCTGATGACATGGCGCTAAAGCCCAACAGACACTCATTATAATAATCAATTTGTTTTTGAAGAACACGGTAGTTAGCATACAGCGCATGAAATTCAGTAAAGACTTTGTTAAACTTTTCTTTCTCGGCAGGGTCGGCAGCAAGGAGTTCGAAAAACTTTTTTTCAAACTCCTTTTTCTTATTTACGGCATCAAACTTTTTTAAGCCCTGCATTTCACCCATCCACTTCTTCCAGTAGTTGGCAACCGATGCGTAGTTGGCAGCATAGGCAATGCGGGTAGTATCATTGGCTTTCATAAAACGATTCATAATGCTTAAACGTTTCTCACGCAGTGCAACCTTTGCCGGGTCGCTGTCATTCATCGTCATATCAACCGCATCACTGAAAAGATATTCCTGCGTACGGCCCGGAAAGCCATATACCATTGTAAAATCACCTTCTTTAACTCCCTTCATGGAAATGCTTAAAGACTTCTTCGGTTTAAAGGGAACGTTATCTTTTGCATACTCAGCCGGTTCGTTATTCTTATCGGCATAAATACGGAACATAGAAAAATCGCCTGTATGGCGCGGCCACATCCAGTTATCGGCATCACCGCCAAACTTACCAATGAAGGAAGGGGGCGCACCTACCAAACGCACATCCTTAAAGGTTTGCGTAACAAACAAAATAAACTGATTGCCATAAAAGAAGGGTCTCACAAAAGCCTCGTACTTAGTGCCTTTGGTAACATTGGCAACAATCTCTTTTATCTTTTTTTGTTGAAGGGCTTCTAAATCTTTATCAGACGTGGTAGCCGTAGTGCCCTCGTTTACCTGTGCGGTAACATCTTCTATACGCACAATCAGCATGGCAGTTAAGCCGGGGTTGGTAAGCTCTTCGCTTGCATTCATAGCCCAAAAGCCATTGGTTAAATAATCTTTATCTACGTTGCTATGCGCGGCAATAGAGGAATAACCGCAATGATGGTTGGTAAGTATCAAACCTTTATCCGAAATAATCTCGGCGGTGCAGCCCCCACCAAACTGCACAATGGCATCTTTTAGCGAAGTGTTGTTTACGTCATAAATATCCTTGGCAGACAGCTTGCAACCGTTCTTCTTCATATCTTTTTCATTTAATTGCTGCAACAAAAAGGGCAGCCACATGCCTTCGTCGGCTTTGGCAGGCAATAAGTAACAGGTTACAAGCAAGAGTATTACAACTTTCTTCATCACACAGAGATTAAATGAGGGATAAAAATAGTAAATTAGTGTGAGGTAATAAGTATGTTTCATTTGGGCGTTCCCTTTGCATACAAAGGTCGGGCTGTACGCGCTACAAGGTAGCAAGCTACCATCCCTAACGCACCTGCGCTCAA
>CAJCJB010000366.1 GCA_903970545.1 Candidatus Saccharimonadota bacterium
GTATTATTGTTAAGATACCCATTTGGAAGTGTATTAAAAAGTTCTTCCCCCCAATCGTCCCTCAATCTTACCCGTAGTACTGGATTACCATATACATTGGTATCTTTCTTTATAGGGGCATACCAATTTAGATGTGGATTAAAAACTAAACTATGCCCTCCATAAACCAAATTTTTGCTAGCATCATAAGGCATGGGACCATGTAAGTAACCACCTGTACCTGTGTAGTAATAATTGTTTCCGGTTGAATAATAATTAGTATCCGGAGATATACTGTGTTTCAACGGGAATACATCTATTGAAAGCGGATCGGAAGTATCTCCCATATAAGTTGTTGCCGAACCGGGTATGTAATTATAGCCTATTACTAAAACCACAGAATCGAACACAGACTCATTGCCCACAGGAGCTAATCCGCCTATACCGGCAGAAGAATAACCTGTTTCAAAACTGCAATAAATAGAGGCATCTGTTCTTCCAAAAACAGGATCGTTCATAGAACCTAGTAAATTTGAGTTTGACAAATTAGAGGTTAGAAGAACGGAATCTGACTTACGAAATTGAGTATAAGAAACATCAGGGTATAGTTCGGCGTATTCAGGAGTAATAAGATCAGATGCCGGTAGTACGCTTGTACCAACCGGACTATCCGGAGCTTTTTTACAAGATAAAGCTATTAATGTAATAAAAGATAATATACAAATTTTTTTTATCATGAAGCAGCCAAAGGTAATAAATACTTAATAAAATACAGATTCAATACTTTTCCACAATAGGTTTGCTGTTTTATCCCAACTATATTTATTTTTACGTTCAAGTCCTTTACGGATTAGGTTAGTTCTTATTTCAGTGTCTTCATATAACGTAAGCATGGCATGTTTTATTTCATTTTCATCAAATGGATTTGCATAAATGGCTGCATCACCTGCAATCTCAGGTAAGCAACTTGTATTAGCAGCTAATATAGGCGTACCACACTGCATGGCTTCTACAATCGGTATTCCAAAACCTTCGAAGTAGGGCAGGTAGGTTAAGGCAAACGCCGAAGCTATTAAGTTCTTTAATTCCTCATTAGCAACCCTGCCCGTAAATATTATTTCATCTTCTGTTTTTAAGCTTTTCATTAATTCATACATTTCGCTTTGTCCCCAAAAGATAGCACCGGTTAACACTAACTTAAAGTTTGATTTTGTTTCAGTCTTAAAAAGATGAAAAGCTTTTATTAAGCGTAGAATGTTTTTGCGGGGGTGTAAGGAACCTACAAATATAAAGTAATCAACCCCTTTGGTATATTTGGTTTTAGTAGCAACTTTTATATCGTTGCTCACTACATCAAAATAATCGTGGATGCCGTTATAAACCACATCTATTTTTGAAGGAGAGATATGATAATTATTTGCAATATCTTTCTTACTGAACTCTGAAACAGTAGCAATACGACTTGACTCTTTAGCAAATTTAGGAAAGAAGTGACTGTAATAATGACGGGTAAAAAAAGGTAAATCTTTAGGGTAATGCACAAAATTAATATCGTGTATTACGGGTAGCTGTTTGCATTTAGCCCCTAAAGCCAGCAAGCCATCAGGTGATAAAAACAAATCGGGTTTTAGCCTATTTAGCAAAGGCTTTACTGAAAACTGCATCCAGTAATAATACAGGAAGGGATGCCTTGCCGGAGGCGATAAAACAAGCGGAGTGATGTTATCGGCAAAAATAAATTTCTCGTTATAAGGTCTGTCAAACAGAAAAATAAAGTGTACATCAGGATGTTGGCGCGTTATTCTTTTTAAAGACTGATAGGCAAACCAACCAATACCATCCAGTCTGCCATCCAACAACAAGCGTGTATTTACAACAATTTTCATGCTGTCTTTATTGTTTAAAATTTGGCATCATGGTGTTCGCCAAAAAGGCTTGGGGTCATGTAGTTGACAAAAGTAAAATTTTATTAATTGTAATGTTTTCTATTTGTTTGAGTTTTCCATTATAATCAACGGAAAAAGCAAACTTTTTTAATTAATAAATAGTTCTACTTAAAAGAAGTAAGTACCCAGTTCTTATTAAAATCTACAACGGCTGCACCGCAATAAGGGCAAACATCGTTAGTAGTATCGGTAAAAGGACCGGCACAGGTGGCACATTCGTAACTAAACACTGTTTCCTTCTCGGCAGTTTGCAGGGCTTTTAAGTTTTTAGATAATACCATGGTATAGTTTCTGGTAATCATGTCGCTGTCTATCAGCTTCAATTTCTCGCCAGCTTGCACACGCTGGTAGGTTGCTTTCATAGAGAAGATTAAATTTAATTTTTCGTTTGCCGTATTAAAGTCTGTCAAATCAACATCGTTCAGATAAAGTCTGTCAAAGATAAAATTACCCTGTTCTTTTTTAGTCTTTAATATTTCCTGTTTCGTTTCTTCATCGGCAAAGCGTGCCAGTTTCTTTTCAGGTTCGCCACTCATCACTTCCATAATTTGCATAAACACGTTAGAGGCAACATCTTCTATACGCTGTACAGAAAACAAGGTATCGTTTTTGGTAAGCTCGTGCAACTCGGCTCGTTTACTAAAATTAGCACCTCCATCATAATCATCTTCCTGTGTAATCTCACTCAACACCCAATCATAAGAAGCATTGTTGGTAAGCGTTCCGCAAGCACCACAACGACTAATTTCGCCCATGGTAGTATCAAACGGAGAGCCGCAATTAGGGCAATTATTGTTATTGTATAAATTCTTATTGGCTTGTGCATCATTTCGTTTAATGAATGTCCAGTACTCCATAGCACTTTCTCCTCTAAACTTTTGATTGAAAGAAGGATATTTATCGCTAATAAATTCATCATCCATCGTAAAGCTAACCGCTACATCAGCTGTTTGATAAGGTCCGTCAGCACCTGCGTTGGCAAGTGCCACGCCATCAATTCGTATGTTGGTTAGTTTATTTACCTGACCTAATTTATTCATCATTGCAAACTGCGCATTAAAACGTTGGTAAACGCCATCAGAAATCCATTTGCGTACTTTCTTTAAATCTTTATTCTGCCAGGCATCCTGTATGCTTAAAAAAGACGAAGATACTTTTTCGGTATCTAACCCTTCAGGAAATGGCATATTAGAAACAACAGGTGCAGATGAAGCATCACCATCTCCTTCACCAAAGGCAGATAAGATAGCAGCGCCTTTTTTGTTTTTTTTCATGTAATTGGTAATTACAAAATATAAGATAATGGCTACAACAATTAATGCAATAGTGCCACCGCTTAAAGAGCCACCGCCTCCACCAACACCATAAAAACCATGTCCCCCGCTAAAACCACCG
>CAJCJB010000367.1 GCA_903970545.1 Candidatus Saccharimonadota bacterium
CCGTTCAGCAAACAAGCATTGGAAGTTCTTCAGGCACTAATAGTACTACCTCAAACCTTTCCTTTGGTAGAGATAATAGTACCGCCACTCAGTTTTATGATGGTGTACTTGATAACATTAGAATTTATAAAAGAGCCTTAAGTGATACCGAAATAACACAACTGTATAATGAACCAAATCCAGGTAATAATTGTAGTACAGCTGGCATTAATAAGCTGGCAAATAATAATGAGCAAGTAAATATTTACCCCAACCCAAGCACAGGTAGTTTTATTATAGAGCCAAATAGTGCAACAAAACAAACTATGCAGATGTATGATGTAACTGGTAAACTTGTTTTAAGTCAAACCATAAGCGGTAAAACAACTATAGATGCCAGCAGTTTAAATGAAGGTGTTTATAATATTAGTATTATAAGCAACGAGGGTGTGGTAAATAAGAGGTTGGTTATTGATAAGTAATTTCTTTTGGGCAATTACAAGGAGCCCCTTTTATAAAGGGCAAACAACAAACGTTTAGATTTCTTCCGCCCAAAGGACAATAAGGCCGGCCTGAAAAGGAACGGCTTTTTTGCCGATACATTCTTACCCTTGAACAACATTTTTAGCAAATTGCTATGCAGTGCGTAAAGCCCGACGGCGCATTTCGACAAGCTCAATGTACATTGCGCCGGAACGCCCAAAAACTTAAAATAAGTTGTACCTTTAAAACCTTATGTGTGGCATTGGGGGTATTGTACGTTTAGAAGGGCTAAACCCGGTTGATTTATATAAAATGTCGGTGGTATTGCAACACCGCGGTCCTGATGATGAGGGTTTTTTGCTGCTTACTGCACAACAACAAACACAATACTATAAAGGAGATGATACCATTGCTGCATTAGCTGCCTTGTCTCACATACAAGATACAGGATACAAGATACAGGATGCAAGATTAGGTTTGCTGCACAGGCGGCTGTCTATTATCGATTTATCTCCGGCGGGGCATCAGCCCATGAGCTATGGAGATGGAAAATACCAACTGGTTTTTAACGGAGAGGTTTATAATTATAAAGAGCTGAGAGAAAGCCTGCGTGCCAAAGGTTTTACGTTTAAAACCGATAGCGATAGCGAAGTTATTCTAGCTGCTTACGCGCATTGGGGTGAGGCTTGCGTGCAACAGTTTGTGGGTATGTGGGCTTTTGCCTTGTATGATTCGGATAAAAAATCACTCTTTATTTCGCGCGACAGGTTTGGTATTAAACCCCTGTATTATGCTTTGCACAATAATACATTTGCTTTTGCATCGGAAATAAAAGCGCTGCTGGCGCTTGATTTTATAGAGCCAGAAGCCGATATGACTTCGGTGTATGAATACATTTCTTTTGGTGCAACCGCCAACCCCGATGCTAATTTATTTAAACAGGTGCAATGCTTGCCGCCCGCCCACAACCTGCGCATCAACTTAAATGATTTAAAAGTAGATGTTATAAAGTATTATGATTTAGAGCAACAGGTACTTAATTATAAACTACCTGCTGAAGAAAGAATAACCGAAACATTTAACAGTCTGCTAAACAATTCCATCCAACTGCACCTTCGTGCCGATGTGCCCGTCGGCTCTGCATTAAGTGGCGGGTTAGATTCGAGTACCCTTGTTGCTATGGCTGCTCAAAAGATGAACGGCAAGACCTTTAAAACATTTACTGCTTCTTATCAGGAAAAGAATATTGATGAATCGTACTACGCTAAACTCGTTACCAATGCCATACCCAATGCAGAAGCACATTATACCTATCCCGCAATAAACGATTACTGGAAAGACATTGAGAAGCTTATCTGGCATCAGGATTTACCTATTAACTCAACTTCTATGTTTGCCCAATGGCAGGTTATGAAGCTTGCCAAACAACAACATATAAAAGTGCTGTTAGACGGGCAGGGTGCTGATGAAATACTGGGAGGTTACTACAACTTTGCCGGCATTTATTTAATTGAACTTTTAAAGCAGGGTAAACTGTTTGCTTTCTTCTTTGAAAAAAAGCAATTAAAAACTAATTTCACAGCAGGTATTAACACAGCATTAGGAAGAGCCGGATATTATTTTATGCCCACATTTATACAACGCAGTATAAGAAGTAACAAAAGATTGGGCATGAATTGTATAGCCGATAATCTGCAACATGAAGTGTCTAACGTTAAAGTACCTGAGCGTGGCGGGAAGAGCTATAGTGAGCAGTCCTTTTTAAGTATGACTTTTGGTTTGCAGGATTTATTGAGGTATGAAGACCGCAACTCCATGGCTTTTTCTATTGAAAGCCGGGTGCCTTTTTTAGATCACAGACTGGTAGAGTTCTCTATTGCCTTACATAACGATTGGAAAATAAAAAACGGCTGGACAAAGTATATACTACGAAAAACAGCAGAGCCTCTGTTAGATAAAGAAGTAGTTTGGCGAAAAGATAAGATGGGGTTTTTAACTCCGCAAAAGGCATGGAAAGAAAGCTCCAAAAAAGAACTGACTGATTTTATAAACAACACAAACATTCCGGCCTTTTTAAATAAAGAATATATCACCAAACTGTGTGCGTCAGAGTTTAGCGATTCATCGCACCTGAGTGAGTTTTGGAAAATAGTTTCCTTTTTAAAATGGGCAAAAGTTTTTAACGTAAGATTTAATTGATGATGGATTTGAGATTTGCTATTGTGGGTTGCGGAAGAATTGCACAAAGACATGCAGAACATATTGCAGGGCAGGGAAAATTAGTGGCTGTTTGCGATACGAATAAAGAACGCAGAGAGGAGATGGCAGCTAAATACAACAGCAAAACCTACGCCACTTTAGACGAACTTTTGCAACAGGAAAAGAATATAGACTTAATTTCTATTTGCAGTCCTAACGCATTACATGCCAAACAAAGTATACAGGCCTTAGAAGCTGGCATACACGTGCTTTGCGAAAAACCAATGGCTATTACTGTAAGCGATTGCGAGCGTATGATTGCAGCAGCAGATAAGGCAGGTAAACATTTGTTTATTGTAAAACAAAACCGATTTAATGCCCCCATTGCTGAACTTAAAAAAGTAATAGACGAAGGGCGCTTGGGTAAAATAATAGATGTGCAGCTTAACTGCTTTTGGAACCGTAACAATAAGTATTACGAAACATCTGACTGGAAAGGCAGAAAGAATTTAGATGGTGGTACTTTATACACACAGTTCAGTCATTTTATAGACTTGCTTTATTGGATGGTGGGTGATGTAAAAAACATTCATGCCATCACAAGGAATTTTATGCACCAACAGATTATTGATTTTGAAGACAGCGGGGTAATAGCCCTTGAATTTGAAAATGGTGCTATTGGTACGGTTAATTATACCGTTAATAGCTTTGAAAAAAACATGGAAGGCTCTATTATGGTGTTTGGAGAGAAAGGAACCGTTAAAGTTGGCGGGCAATACCTGAATGTATTGGAATACCAAAACATTCAGGACTATAAAATGCAATCTGTATTTGAAACCAAACCTGCTAATGATTATGGGTATTATCAAGGCTCTATGTCTAACCACGATAAGGTATATGAAAACGTGGTAGATGTACTAAAAAATAAAGGTACTGTTGCCACGAATGGATTTGAGGGTTTAAAAACGGTAGAGATAATCGAAAGAATTTATAAAGCAGCGAAATGAGGCTTGGAATAATAACAGCCCATTATATGCCCGAAGTAGGTTATCAGGAAGTGCACTTGCCCAGAGCCTATGCCCGAAGCGGTCAAACTGTAAAAGTTTTTACGTCGGATGCTTCTGTTAATTTGGGCGGAGAGATGAATAAACTGAATTATAAAAGCGGTTTGTTTAAGGATGAGAAATATGGATATGAAATACTTCGTTTACCTTCCTTTTCTTACAAATCAAAAGCCTATTCATTTAAGTTAAAGAAAGCAGTGCTTGAGTTTAATCCCGATGTCTTGATTATTTTAGGTGTTGCCAAGATATTTCCTTTGCCTTTGCTAAATGCAACGTTTAGTAATAAGGTTAAAATGATTTCTATATACGGAGATGCTAAAGAATATTTAGAAAGAAATACATTTAAACAAAAGTTTAAAACCTTTTTTCATGAGTTAGGTTATCGTTTCATAAAAGAACCGCTTTACCGAAGAGCAGTAAATTATTGCGACAGGCTGGTAATGAATATTCCGGAAACAAATGATTTCTTCTTAGGCTTCTTAAAAGGAAATGATAAAAAAGTGTTTGAGCAAAAGAGGATAATGCATACTCTTGGCTTCGACCCTGATGAATACTTCTTTAACGAAGCAGATAGAACTGATAAAAGAGCAGAGCTTGGTATTGCAGATGATGAAGTTGTATTGATTACTTCAACCCGGGTAAATAAAAGAAAGAATTTAGAACGCAATATAACTTTTATGTCCTGCCTTCAGGCAGAAGGTAAGAAAGTAAAATATATTATTGTAGGTTTTTTAGGTGATGATTATGAGCGTGAATTAAAAGCATTTATTCAATCTCAGCCAAAACCAGAAGCATTTATTTGCTTTCCCTTTTTAAATGCAAAAGAAATCAGAAAACTGTATTGTGCTGCTGATGTTGGTATCTGGCTTAAAGTGGCTATCTCCATTCAGGAGGCTATGGGCACAGGTCTACCAGTTATTTTAGAAAACAAACCCAGTGTAAATCATTTAATTAAAAACAATGTAAATGGTTGGTTCTTTGAAAAGAATAATTTTGAAGATGTAATAAGAAATACAGTTACTATGCTTCACGATAAAAAAACAGACAGGGAAAAGCAAGCGAGGGAAAATGCAACCACACTTTCATATGATACGATTGCCAATAAAATAATTGAATCAATAAATTAATTTGACCTTTAAAGAATGGAAATATTGGTTTAAGTCGCAACCATGGCACCTGCGTTGGTTTACGGTTTTAGTATTGATACGTCCTATTGTAGATAATTTCTATTACTTAAAAAATATATCCCCTTTCTTATCCCCCCTTTATTTGGTAGGTATTGCAACCCCTATATTATGTATTTATGCTATTATTTCTTTTAGAAGAAGAGACCGTTCTGTTTTTGATTTTTTATTCGGATTATGGACATTACTAATCCTGTTTTCTCTTTTATTTATGTTTATTAATGACCCTTTATCAAAAACTTTTCTCGAATACTTTTTAAAATTATCAATGCCTGCTTACCTGTTTTTTTTCTTGCGACTTTACATTCGTTCGCTGAAAGACTTAGATGGGCTTCTCCAAACTTTTGTTTACTCGGCGCTTTTTGTGGTAGGTGTCTTTTTATTTGAACTTATAGTTAATCCTATCAAAGTATTAAAAACCCGAGACCTTGAAAGAATACAAGGCTATTATGGAGATGTAATGAATTATGCAATATACCTTTCTCAGGGTTTTTTAATCATGTGTTATTTCTACTTCCGTAAAAAGAATATTCAATCTCTGTTTATAAGAACCAGAACTTTAGTGATTGTAACAATAATATGTATTGCAGCATTATTTAAAATAAGCCATACGGCAAGCTACGGTGTATTTATAGCTATCCTTTTATTATTTATTTTATTCAATTTAAAAACAAACCGAACAGCAGGGTTCTTTTTAATTATAGCTATTTCTATAATAGGTTATTTCTTTGGCAGCGAGGCTATTGAAAAGAATGTGGCTCCCTTACTTAAGACAGATGTTGCGGTTTATGAAGGAAAAAAATCTGAAGAGCGTTTGTTGCATGGACGGGTAGGGCGTTGGAAAGAAATGTGGGAACAATATTCTAATTTTCCGGTTAGTTCTCAGTTTGTTGGTATGCCATCTACCATACAAGATTCTTATGCTGAAGTAAGTACAGGTGCGCATAATGATTTTGTACGTATTTTATTTTTTACCGGTTATGTGGGTCTATCCGTATATCTGTTAACTTTTGTTTCTTTTTTTAATCGCTTAAAGTTTCTTTCGTCAGACCAGCATTTCCTGGCTTTGGGTACTTTGGCAATACTCATCATGTATTCCATAAGTACCTGTCCAACTTTGTATGCCCCTATGCTATATATACTATATGCTGTATTATGTTATTTAGCTTTACCAGTATCTGTTTTAAGTAAAGGTAATGACTAAATCAAAAATATTATTACTAGGCAAACTCCCTCCGCCCTATATGGGACCTTCTATTGCTACGGAGATAATATTGAAGTCGAGCCTGAATAATAATTTTGAGTTAATTCATTTAGATACCAAAATTAATAATGAGATAAGCTCATTCGGAAGATGGAGTTTTAGTAAAGTATTCCGTAATACTTCTATTTACTTTAAAATGCTAAGTCTTGTAAGGAAAACAAAACCTGACATGGTGCTTATCCCTATTAGTCAAACCACTACAGGCTTCTTTAAAGATTCTCTGTTCATTTTAATAGCAAAATTATTTGGTGGAAAAGTAGTTCTTCAGTTACGGGGAAGTAATTTTAAGGTATGGGTAAACAAATCTTCGTCCGTTAATAAGCGTTATGTAAAATATATCTTAAAGAAAACACAAGGAGTTATTGTACTGGGGAAAAAACTAAAATATCTTTTTGAAGATTATTATACCGATGATAAAATATTTGTTGTACCAAATGGAGCGGATTATTCTATTCCAACCAAGAATAAAAGTTGCGAACTTAAAGTTCTTTACTTGTCTAACCTTCTTGTTTCTAAGGGAATTGAAGATGTATTTAAAGCCATAGAGATACTATATAAAAAAGTTAATGCAAAATTCACCGTAGATGTTATTGGCGAGTGGTATAATGAGGGAGATAAAAAAACATGCCTTTCTATTAAAGAAAACAATCAGCTTCCTATTCATATTCATTCATCAAAAGGAGTAAAAGAGAAGTTCCAATACTTAGCTGATGCGGATATATTTGTGTTTCCTCCAAGAGAACCCGAAGGGCATCCCTGGAGTATTGTAGAAGCTATGGCTGCCGGGTTACCCGTTATATCAACCGATATGGGCGCAATAACAGAATCTGTTATTGATACAGTAAACGGATATATTGTTGAACCCAAACATCCGGAACAGATTGCAGAGAAGTTAGAACTATTGATAAAGGATACAGAACTAAGAAATAAAATGGGGGCAGCCTCGCGTAGTTTATATCTTACTAATTTTACCGAAATAAAAATGGTAGAAAACCTTACAGCTGTGTTTACTAAAATTATAAAACAGTGATTACTGAAACAATAGATAATAAAGAGCTACAACAAGTAGAAGAATTTTGGAACACTCATTTGTGCGGCAAGCAATTTGTTGATGCAAAGTTTCCGTCTAAAGAGTTTTTTGAATTGTACAGGAACTTCCGTTATAAAAAGACACATCACTTAGATAAATATATTGACTGGAAAAGCGCCAAAGGAAAAGATGTATTAGAAATTGGCTTGGGTATTGGTGCAGATGGTACTCGATGGGCACAACAGGCAAGAACATATACCGGAGTTGATTTAACTGCAGAAGCCGTATATGCTACTAAAATACATTTAGAACATTTGGGCTTAACGGGTCATGTGGTGCAAGGTAACGCAGAGGCATTGGTTCTCCCTTCCAGTCATTTTGATATAGTTTATTCTCATGGGGTATTGCACCATACTACAACTATTGAAAATACTTTTCGTGAAATAAATAGGGTGTTAAAACCCAAAGGACAATTTATTGTTATGCTGTATGCCAAAGGCTCTTTTAATTATTGGGTAAGGATACAGATGTACTTCCGTGCCAGATTACTTTTTGAGTTGCTTAAGAATAAATTAGGCGGCTCTTCTAAAGGTGATTGGGCTTTACATGTAAATAATTTTAAACTAGAAGGTTGGAAGTATTTATCCTGGAATAATTTTCCGCACCGTTGTACCGACGGACCTGATTGTAAGATTGCGAATATTTATTACCAACACGAAATGGTAAAAATGCTTGAAAACTCAGGTTTTGAAATAGAAAAGAAAAAGAAAGCACACTTTCCCATTGGAGGACATTTCCCTAAGTTAGAGAGATTTTTAGCAAGCTTTATGGGGTTTCATCAACTTATCTGGGCAAGGAAAAGATAACTTATGTGCGGCATTGCGGGATATGTTTCTTCTAAAAAAATGCAGGATGCACCTATGTTGCAATGCTTGCGTCATCGTGGACCCGACCATGAAGGAAGTTATACGGAGGCCATACAAAACAAACAAATCTTTTTAGGGCACACTCGTTTAAGCATTCTCGATTTATCGGATGATGGCAACCAACCTATATTTTCAGATGATAAGCAACTGGTGATTGTATTTAATGGCGAGATATACAATTTCCAGGAGCTAAAGAAAAAGCATTTAGCAAATCAAGATTTCCATTCTAAAACAGATACCGAAGTAGTATTAAAACTGTATGAAAAGCTGGGAATAGATTTTATACAAGAGTTAAACGGAGACTTTGCCATCAGTATTTTAGATAAGCGAAGTGGTAAACTTTATTTAATACGTGATAGGGTAGGAGTGAAGCCCCTCTATTATTACCATGATAATAAGCAATTTGTTTTTGCTTCTGAGATTAAATCTATACTGGCTGCCGGAGTAAAAGCCGAATTAAACGAAGATGAGATGCTAAACTACTTTGTGTTTAAGTATAGTCCGCAGCAAAAAACATTGTATAAAAATATTCTTCGTTTGCCGCCTGCCTGCTATTTAGAATATGATATTACCAAGGGTGCTTTTTTAATTCACAACTATTGGCAGGTACGAAAGAATAAAACATACACCAATCTTTCTTATGCTGATGCACAAACTTGTTTGTTTGATTTACTAAAAGACAGCGCTCAAATGCGTTTACTGGCAGATGTACCCATAGGTAATTTTCTTTCCGGTGGGTTGGATTCTTCTATCATAGCCTATTTCTTAAAAGACAGAAAAGACATTCTGCATTATTGCGCGCGCAAATCAGAGAGTGATTTAAAGAAAGAAGGCACTACGTCTGATTATTATTATGCCGAGAAACTGGCTAAAGACTGGAACCTAAACTTCCACCATGCAAATATTGGTAGTGATGAAGCGAGTCTGGAAATGATTCGTAAAACACTTTT
>CAJCJB010000368.1 GCA_903970545.1 Candidatus Saccharimonadota bacterium
TGTAGGCGTTGTTGTAGGTGTTACAGGTGTTGTGGTTGGCGTACCGGATGCTGTTGTTCTGGGCACAAACTCCGTCGATGCGCTCCATGCGCTTTTTAGTTTTCCGTCTTCGGCACGTATGCGCACCGCAACTTCGTTTGCTTTTACCAAACCTGTAAGCCTAAAACTACTAACTTAACCTTTACGGTCGCTTCAGTTGAAGCGACCTTTTTTATGGCATAAATCATTAACAGATGTTTGGATTACCATATTACTTTTCGTATAATTGTGGCACTAAAAAACTCATCATGAAGAAAATAGTATTCGTAGCATCGGCCTTTGCCTTGCTTAGTGCAGGGGTAATGGCTCAAAACCGTGTAGGAGCATCAAAGAAAAGAAGTTTTTCGAAGGTAGATAAATCCGCTACCACAAGAGATTATACAGAACCTAATTTAAAGGAGGGGCAGTTGCCTAACCGTGGTTGCGGCACAAAACTTCCACCTAAAGGCTGGGATGAGTCTTTTAATAAAATGGTGGAAGCGCATAAACAAGATATTGCTAATGGCAGAGCCACCGCTACCACATATACCATACCTATTATATTCCATATTATTTATTCAACCGGAGAAGCTGAGGGAACAGGGCACAATCTTTCTCAGGCACAGGTAAATTCTCAAATACCTATTTTAAATGCAGATTATAACGGAACTGGTGTAAACACCAATTTATATGCAGCCATGACTTATAGCGGCGAACCTGCTTTTTACCAATACGCACAAACAGCCGGATTACCTGCACCTGATAATAACGGAACTATAATAGCAAGTTCGGGTATTACCTTCTGCTTAGCTACTAAAGATACAAGCGGAAACATATTACCTGAACCCGGTATTGACCGTGTTGCATGGGAAAGTATTACAGGTGCTACAGACCCTGCTACTTCTAATGTGCAGACATTGATGGATGGTACTATTAAGCCTGCCACAATATGGGACCCTACCAAATACTTTAACGTATGGACAAGCGATGGAGGTTCATCAGATTTACTAGGGTATTCTACTTTTCCTCCTTTAACTGCTAGTTCTGCTTTAAACCCTTCTTGGGGCGAGACTGTTTCTAGTGTATCAACCACAGATGGAGTTTGGGTTAATTATACATCTATAGGAAATACAGGAAATGTAACTTCTCCTTATAATTTGGGTCGCACACTAACGCATGAATCGGGTCATTACTTTGGTTTACGTCATATTTGGGGAGATGGAGATTGTGTTACGGATTATTGTAATGATACACCTCCTGCTACCGCAGCTAACTATGTTAATTGCGGCACGGCATACCCATATATGGCTAACAGTTGCACAGGTACTCCTCCAAACGGAAATGGTCCTGACGGAGAAATGTACATGAATTTTATGGACTATAGTAATGATTGTGGTATGTGGATGTTTACTACCGATCAGGTTAATCGTTTTTACACCGCTTTAACTAATAGTCCTTGGAGAATGGGTTTAACCGCTTCTGCTACTAACTTATGTAACCTAACCGTTTCTACACCTACTGCGGCATTTACTCCTCCTGCAAGTATTTGCGCAAACTCGGCAGCAGTTTTTACAGATGCTTCTTCAGGCCCTCCTACCAGCTGGAACTGGAGTGTGTCGCCAAGTACTGGTGTAACCATTACTACCAATACCGTTTCAAATCCAACTATTACATTTACGGCAGCCGGCAGCTATATCGTAACGGATGCGGTATCTAACTCGGCAGGAAGCAACTCTGTATCCCATGCAGTAACCGTTACGGTTTGTCCAACTACCTGCGATACGATGAGAAATATTACAGCAGCAGATTTGGCTACTCCTCATATTTATCTTGTGGGTAGTACAACGCCACATGATTCAGGGTACTTACTTGGAACAAATATATACGGAGATTTGGCAAAAGCTGAAAAATATACTGTAGGTTCATCAGGCTATCAACTTAAGGCAATACAAGCCTATTTATATGTAACAGGTACGCATACCGTAACATTTAATGTATGGAACGATAATGCCGGTATGCCCGGTACTGTAATAGCCTCTCAAACAGTATTATTAAGTAGTTTGGTAAATGGTTATAATACTATTACTCTGTCAACCCCCTATACATTTACAGCTACACCTCCAACCACTTTCTATGTCGGCTTTAATATACCTTCAGGTGCAAGCGGTGATACGATTGCTGTTGCAAGTAATGATGGTACTAATGGAGTTGCCAATGCAGGTTTTGAGCAGTGGAGTGATAACTCATGGAATGCATATAGTTCCGCTACTGACTATGATACTAACCTTGATAACTTCCTTTTCCCTATAGGATGTGGGGCAGGATTAGGGGCAGGTATTGAGACTAATAATCATTTAGGCAGTAGTATCAATCTATTCCCTAACCCTAATAACGGTCAGTTTACGTTTGCTGTTAGCTTAACCGAAGCTACAAACCTAAACTTTACTGTTATTAATACCTTAGGTCAGGTTGTGTATGCTAAAACAGAAAATAACATAACAAATGCTGTGGTAAACTGCGATTTAACCAATTTGGCTAAAGGTGTTTATTATGCAAACATTACTGATAGCAATAACAACCGAACAGTTAAGAAAATTATCATCCAATAATTATAAAATACCTGATACAAAAAGCCTCATAGCAATATGGGGCTTTTTTATGCTCAAAACTTCAAGTTATCCTAAGCGGAGAAATCTCAAAAACTAAAAATCCCCCTCCTAACGGAGGGGGATTTAAAGCAAAACCTAAGAGTTAATCCCTCTAATAATTAATATCTGTAAGCTTCAGGTTTAAATGGCCCCTCAACCTTTACACCAATATATTCAGCTTGGTCTTTAGTCAGAGTATCCAATTCAACACCAATTTTACCCAAATGCAAACGAGCTACCTTCTCGTCTAATATCTTAGGAAGCGTATAAACTTTCTTTTCGTAAGCTTTTGTGTTAGTCCACAACTCTAATTGAGCCAAAGTTTGGTTAGTAAATGAGTTACTCATCACAAAACTTGGATGTCCTGTGGCGCAACCCAAATTAACCAAGCGTCCTTCTGCTAACACAATAATATCTTTCCCGTCAATAGTGTATTTATCCACCTGAGGCTTAATAGTATCTTTTGTTTTACCGTGAGTTTTATTTAACCAAGCCATATCAATTTCAGTATCAAAGTGACCAATGTTACAAACAATGGCATTATGTTTCATAGCTTCAAAATGACGACCAACAACAATATCCTTATTACCTGTTGTAGTAACAATAATATCAGCAATCTTCACTGCATTATCCATTTTCATCACCTGATAACCATCCATCGCAGCTTGTAGCGCACAAATAGGGTCAATCTCCGTAACAATTACACGAACCCCTTGAGAGCTTAACGATTGTGCCGAACCTTTTCCAACATCACCATACCCTGCTACCACAGCTACTTTACCGGCCATCATAATATCAGTTGCACGGCGAATTGCATCTACTAAACTCTCTCTGCAACCATATTTATTATCAAATTTAGATTTGGTAACCGAATCGTTTACATTAATAGCAGGCATCAATAAAGTGCCATTTTTCATACGCTCATGCAAACGATGAACTCCTGTTGTCGTTTCTTCCGATAAACCTCTGATACCCGCAGCCAATTCAGGATATTTATCAAAAACCATGTTGGTTAAATCTCCGCCATCATCCAAAATCATATTTAAAGGCTTACGGTCTTCGCCAAACCAAAGCGTTTGCTCAATACACCAGTCAAACTCTTCAGCATTCATCCCTTTCCACGCATAAACCGATATACCGGCAGCAGCAATAGCAGCAGCAGCATGGTCTTGTGTGGAGAAAATATTACAAGAACTCCAGGTAACTTCTGCGCCTAATTCAACTAAAGTTTCAATTAATACGGCAGTCTGAATAGTCATGTGCAAACAACCGGCAATGCGCGCGCCAGCCAAAGGTTTTTTTGCACCATATTCTTTACGAAGTGCCATTAAGCCAGGCATTTCAACCTCAGCTAACTTAATTTCTTTTCTGCCCCATTCGGCTAACGTTAAATCTTTTACTTTGTACTTTGTGTACTGCGCAACAGTGGTTGTAGACATGTTAATTATTTTTTTAAATGGTTATATTCGTGCAAATATACGGCAAACCTTATTAAAACACAAACATACCATTGCCCTTAAACAGCCCTGAAATAAAGCATTCTGTTATTAATCAACAATTAGAATTAGCCATTCTTAATTTAAACGAGTTTGCAGCTCACTTTAAGTTAACCGATAAAAGAACCATCGAAAAGCAAGCTGCACTTTATGTAGTAAGAAGCATTTTAAAAGATGATACGTTAGAGATTTTATATCAGGAAACCGGAAAACCTTACTTGCCAAACCTGAATATATCCATCTCTCATTCGTATAATTGGTTAGTTGTTCTTTTTTCCTTTAATGGAGTAGATGTTGGAGTAGATATAGAGAAGGTGCGCGATAAGATTTTAAATATTAAAGAGAAGTTCCTGTCATTACAGGAGTTACAAGATTTAAAAAATGCTTCACTCGAAAAATATACTGTTTATTGGTGCGTAAAAGAAGCCGTTTATAAAGCAATCGGCAAGATTGGATTAATTTTCGAAGAGCATATACATGTAGAAGATTTTACTTATTCACAAAAGGGTGGAAAAATAAATACATATGTAGAGGATGATGCTATTAAAAAAACATATACTTTGCATTACCAACTTTTAAATGAATATATTTTAGTTTATACCGATAATTAATAGTGAGTAACGTTTACCAAAAAATTAGTACATCCTACAAAAAGAAACAACCCCAGTTAGCAGTCCTAATTGACCCTGATAAATTTAATCTGGAATTAATTGAACTGGCAAATACATGCCATGTACATTACTTTTTTGTTGGCGGAAGCGAGCTTACAAATGGAAATATTGATAAAACCATTTCAACAATCAAGAAGTACTCAAAAATTCCTGTAGTTATTTTCCCGGGAGATGAAAAACAACTTAGCGCAAAAGCAGATGCTGTTTTGTTTCTATCCCTACTATCCGGTAGAAACCCGGAGTATTTAATAGGTAAACAGGTTGTAGCCGCACCTTTTATTAAACAAATGAAATTAGAGTGTATATCAACTGCCTACATTTTAGTTGAAGGAAATAAAAAGTCCACCACCCAAAAGATTACAAAAACTAAACCATTAAACAATGCCCAAATAATTATTAATACTGCTATTGCAGCTGAATTACTTGGATTTAAAACAATCTATTTAGAGGCAGGTAGCGGAGCAAAGAAAAATATAAATACAACTTTGATTAAAAGGGTGAAACAAAACACAAACATTCCATTACTTGTTGGTGGTGGTATTGATAATATTCAAAAAGCAGAACAAACAATTAATTCAGGTGCAGATATACTTGTAGTAGGTAATGCATTAGAAAAAAATATTCAGTTGTTAACTCAATTATCTTCATTGTTTAAAAAAATAACCTAATGAAAGTTATAGTTATATCCCCTTCTAAAATAAAAGAAGAAGAAATAAAAAATCTAACCTTAATGTTTGAAGCAGGTTTAGAGTCCTATCATTTACGTAAACCAAAATTTAGCACACAGCAATTAAAAGAATATATTGAAAAAATTCCTAAACAATTTCGTAACCGAATTGTCATACATTCTCATCATAATTTAGCACGTAAATATGATTTGCAAGGAGTTCATTATACAAAGAAACACTTAGAGCCAACCTTTCGTAATTGGTGGAGAGAAAAACTATTGCACATAACTACAAGTCATTTTATTAAAACAACATCGCATGGTAAACTTTCTTCGCTTTATGAAGAAGAGGAAATGAAATTTGATTATGTGTTTCTATCTCCCATTTTTGATACGATAACAGGTAAATACCAAAGTGGGTTTTATGAAGATAGCATTATCGCTGCCATACAAAAAACAGGGAAAAAAATAATTGCACGCGGAGGCGTTGATGCTACACGTGTGGAAAAAATAAATGAATTGGGTTTTTATGGCATGGCATTATACAGCAGTTTATGGGATAGAGAAAGCCCGGTAGAAGAATATTTAAAAGTTATACATCGTTGTAAAGAACTTGGTATTCATGTTGAATAATGAGTTTTGAGTTTATTATAATTACTCCTGAAAAAGATTATCCAAAAGAAACCGAAGTTATTTGTAATTTATTTAAAGCAGGTTTAAAAAAATTACATGTAAGAAAACCTAATGCCTCCTTAAATGAATTACGCGACTATATAAAACATATTCCAAAACAATTCCATAAAAGAATTGTCGTTCATTCTCATTACGAATTAACAAAAGAATTTAACCTTAAAGGAATTCATCTTACAGAGAAGACAAAAAAATTAAAGGTTAGAGCCAATCATTTAAAAATTGTTTCTGCTTCTTTTCATTCTGTACAAGATATTTTTAAAAGCAGAAGAAAATACGAGTATGTTTTTTTAAGTCCGGTATTTGATAGTATAAGTAAGCAAGGGTATAAAAGTAATTTTACGAATGATGAGCTTGCTTTATTCTTAAAGAAATCAAAACAAAATGTGTTTGCTTTAGGTGGCATAAACTATAGAAACATTCTATCAGTTAAGAAGCTAAAATTTTCAGGTGCTGCCGCTTTGGGTTATATATGGGAAAGCAAAAACCCTGTGGAGCGTTACAAAAAACTTGTTTCAAAAATCAAGTAAGCCGTTTTTTAGGTTATAGACTTTTGTAAAGCCATGGTCTTTTAAAATAGCTACGGCTTTTTTACTTCTTGCGCCACTTGCACAATGCACTATTGTTTCTTTCTCTTTATTTAGTTGAGCCAAACTGTTTTCAAGTTGGTTTAATGGAATAAGTATTCCGTCAATGTTTTTAAGTTCATATTCATTTGGTTCTCTCACATCCACTAATTGAAAATCTTCTTTACGTTTTATTTTTTCTTTTAGTTCGTCAGCAGAAATTTCATTTATTGTTCCGCAAAAAACATCGTAATCAATCAATTCTTTTATGTTTTTGTTTGCAAGGTTAGGGGTTATTGTAAAGGTATTGAACTGCATGGTTAAGGCATCAACCGTTAAGAGTTTTCCACTAAGTACTTCGCCAATATGGGTAACAATTTTTATAACTTCACTTGCCATTAGTGTTCCTATTATGCCGGGCAATACACCTATTACACCTGTTTCGGCACAATTAGGCACTTCCCCGGCGGCAGGAGGTTCAGGATATAAACATCTATACGTTGCACCGCCTTTATAATTAAATACACTTACTTGTCCATCAAACTTAAAGATGGAGCCAAACACCAAAACTTTATTCAGCATTACACAAGCATCATTAACTAAATAGCGTGTGGCAAAATTATCGGAACCATCCACTACAATATCGTAAGCTGAAAGTATATCTAACGCATTAGCAGATGTGAGATATGAGATATGAGATATGAGATTGATATACGGGTTTTGTTTCTCTAATTTTTCTTTGGCAACTATTGCTTTTTGTTTGCCAACATCTTCGGTAGTATATAAAACCTGACGTTGTAAATTGCTTTCATCTACGGTATCAAAATCTACTATGCCAAGGGTGCCAATACCTGCGGCGGTTAGGTATTGCAACACAGGGCAACCCAAACCACCTGCACCAATTACTAAAACTTTTGCCTGCTTTAATTTTTGTTGACCATCCATACCTATCTCGGGTAGTATAATATGGCGTGCGTATCTTCTTTTTTCTTCGGGGGTCATTTTTTAATTTCTTGTACTACCCTATAATCATTTGCGCGTTCCGGTAGTTTGATGTTGCAGCGCAAAGTTATATCATTTCAGCGCAAAGTTTTGATGTTGCAGCGCAGAATTATACTGTTGCAGCGCATAGTTTGTTCATTGCAGCGCGGAGTTATACCATTTCAGCGCAAAGTTTTGACGTTGCAGCGCATAGTTATACCATTGCAGCACATAGTTTTGACATTGCAGCGCGGAATTATACCATTGCAGCGCAAAGTTCTACCGTTTCTGCGCTAAATTGTAAGAAAGCGGGTTACTTTTTTTTGCGGTGTTTACGAGGTTTGCCCGTAACGACTTCTTTAAAATGGATTTTATTAACCTCTTTGAACTGAGGGCTTGAAGCCCCGAAGGCAGATTTAACATAAGCTTTGACTTCTTTGGCAATATGTATCATGCCGGTTGTGGGATTGTATAGAACTGTGGTGCGGGTTGCCATTGATGTATGGAGTGCATTTTGTGCAGTTTTTACAGCATTGTTGGCAGTTGTATAAGACGCGGCAGTTGTGTTTAAGGCTGCGACTTTAAGGTTAGCCTCGTTGGGATTGTAGGCGGGATAAAGGGAAACGTAGTTTACTAAATCCTGAAAGTGGGCTACAAGATTATCATAACTTAGTTGGGCTGTGGAGATGGAATGAGGGACAACTGTGGTAGTTGTGGGTGCTGTTTTTTCGGGAGAAGGAGTTGGGGTGGTTGTTGCGGTAGGAGTGGGAGTTGGCGTAGTACCGCCGCCAGTGGGGGTTGTAGTTGGTGTTGTTGTGGATGCAGCTATTTTTTTAGTGGCGCGACTGCCTTGAATTTTACGATTGATTGTTTTTGCATTTAGCATTGTTTCGGTATTTGCGCCTGATGCTAATAATGCAGCCATTATTTGTGTGGCTAATGATTTTAGGGGAGTAAATAATACTTCGCGTGTATTAATAGTATGAGAAAGTGTGTTGTTTTTTAGTGTGATATCTGTTAAGGCGTTGGTGGCATTGGTATAGATGGTTTGCAATGCTGTGATGGTGATTGCGGAATTTGAGGGATTATAGGCTGTACCGAAGCCTTGGCAGTCTATTATTAAGGTTTCGAAGTTGGCGAGGTTTTTTGCATGACCTGTTTCGGTAGTTGATACTTTTTTTGTTGCGGCGCCTGATGCTGATTTTTTCTTTTTTGTCATGAGTTCTTGTTTGTTATAGTAAAGCTATAAATAAATAGCCTATCAACAAAGGCTTGCAGCGTATTTAGTTACTAACTGCGGTTAATATTTAGGGCTTGGAATTGTGGATTTTTCGTTTAGATTATAGGGACGGGAGGTTTTTGTATATTTGGGAGATGAAAAGAAAGGAATTAACAAAAGAGCACGATATAGTTATTAATGCAATTCAAAAAGCATTGAAACATGTGCCAAAAGATATTGAATTACAAAAAGAAATATTTTACAAAGACCCCGAATACAAAAAATATAAAGGAGTAAGATATGACAAAGGATATACTAAGTGTAAGAATGATGTATTGAAAAGATTTAGCAATGCTTGTTGTGTTTGCTTATCTACAGAGAAGGTTGTGTGGCATCATTTATATAGTTATAAATATTATCCTGATTTAAGAACAGACTTTAATAATGGAGTTTGTGTGTGTGAAGTTTGTCATAGTAATTTTAATGCTTTATATGGAAACGTAAATACTTTAGAACAGTTTATTGAGTTTAGAAATACGGATAAAAATAAAGATGGAAAGAGACTTACTTTTCCAGAAGCTATTGAGTCTAGGAAGGGTAGTTACTTTGGAATAAAAGCTCAAAATACTCATAATATCAAAAATGATTCAACGGTAAAGCACAAACAAACTCCGAAAGAAAAAGAAAATCAAAAAAAGATAATAGATAGTTTTGAAAGTTTAAAAAGTAATATTATCAAAGAAGAGGAAGAACTAAAAAAGAAATATGGTTACGATAAAGGCATCAAAATAAATTTTAGAGGCAAAGAAACTACCTCTTTGAGTGCTATTTCAAAGTTATCTAAAGAGTGTACTAGAATAAACACATTAATTAGTTGCAATAAAATAAGAGACAAGAAACTTATGGCTTCTAAATTTCATATGTCAGAGATAGATTTCTTAAAAAAACTTCAAGACCCCGCACAATATCTTAATTTTACTGATTCAGAAATAACACATCTAAACGATATTAAAGTGAATGACTATCCAATAGATAAATATTTTAATGAATAGGTTGTTTTGCGTTAGGGATTGTAGTGGAAAGCCCACAGCCGTAATCGGCGAGGACTTGCAACGTAAAGCCCGACGGCGTAATCGCCGGAACGCCACCCATCCCCAACCCTTCCCATAAGGAAGGGAGTTAAAAACTTCTATCCCAATCTTTCCAAACGGGTTCGTAGCCTTGTTGTTTAATTAGGGTAGTAATTTGTTGGGGGCTGCGCTCATCGGATATCTCGAACTGCTCTAAGGATTGAGGTTCTACAACATAACCACCGGGGTTGGTTTTAGAGCCTGCACTCATACTGGTAATGCCCAGTTTAATAACGTGGTTGCGGAAGTTTTCATCCTCGCGGGTAGAAATAGATAACTCAACCTCGGGATTAAAAATGCGATATGCACAAATTAGTTGCACGAGTTGTTTATCGCTCATAAAAGAGGTGAAAGATTTCATGGACGAATTATTTTGCGTGCCAACTTCTATGGGTCTTAAACGGGGAAAGGAAATGGAGTACTTGGTTTTCCAATAGGTTTTTTCGAGATAATGTAAATGCAGGGCGGTAAAAAAGCAATCGGTGCGCCAATCTTCCAGTCCAATTAAAACCCCTAATCCTATTTTGTGTACTTGGGCTTTGCCTAGTCTGTCGGGGGTTTCCAGTCTGTAATCGAAGTTAGATTTTTTGCCTTTTGGGTGATGTGTTTTGTAATTATTGCGATGATAGGTTTCCTGATAAACCAACACCGTGTTTAAACCTTCGGCTAGTAAGGTTTCATAATCGGGTTGGTCAAGCGGTTGCACCTCGATAGAGATATGAGAAAAATACGGACGAATTAATTGAATGGCATGTTGCAAATAATTTACGCCAACGGTTTGATTTGCTTCGCCTGTAACCAACAACACATGGTCGTAGCCCATTTGTTTGATGGCTTTTACTTCCTGCAGTATCTCATCATCGGAAAGTGTTTTGCGTTTTATTTTATTATCTAAACTAAATGCGCAATAGGTGCAAATATTCTGACACTCGTTGCTTAAATAAAGCGGCACATACATTTGTATGGTTTTGCCAAAGCGTTTTTGTGTGAGCACATTGCTTAGCTGAGCTATCTGCTCTAAATAGGACATGGCAGCCGGAGAAATTAATGCCTTGAAATCTTCTAAGGTGCGTTTATCTTTTTGCAAAGCCTGCAATACATCGGCATTTGTTTTAGCAAGAATGCTTTGCTTTACTTCGTCCCAATTGTATGTGTTGAATAGGTCTTTAAACATTTTTAATTTCTTTCTCGCAGATAGCGCGGATTTTCACAGATTTTTATTTTGTATGATTAATCATTTTTAGTTTCTTTCTCGCAGATAACGCAGATTAGAGATTATTAGCTATTCTTATTATGGATGATGAAATGTTATCTGTATTAAAATTAACAAGCAGCCCAAGTTTTTTATTTGTAAGTTTAAGGTAAGTAAGCAATTGTTTGTGATGAACGGGAGCTAAGGCTTCAACAGATTTAATTTCTATAATTACTTTTTCATTAACTAATATATCAAGTCTAAAACCTAAGTCTAATTTAATTTCATCATACGTTACGGGGATAGGTGCTTGCGTTTTAATTTCCAGACCATCTTTACTTAATTCATAAGAAAGAGCAGCCTCATAAACCGATTCTAATAATCCGGGACCTAATGTATTATATACATTAAAAATAGCTCCCCTTATTTTATATGAAATATCGTTTTCGTTCATCTGCGTTTATTTGCGAAATCTGCGAGACACTTTTACTCTTCTAAAAATGCCGTTAACGGACTACTTGCTTCTGCAAAGTTTTTTGGTTTGGCTAGCTTAGCTTCGAAGGCTATTCGCCCCGCTTCCACAGCCATTTTAAATGCTTTGGCCATTTGTACCGGATTTTGAGAAACAGCAATGGCGGTATTTACTAAAACTGCATCGGCTCCCATTTCCATTGCTTCTGCTGCATGAGAGGGCGCGCCAATACCGGCATCAACCACTACAGGTACTTTACTTTGCTCGATAATTATTTCTAAAAACTCGCGGGTACGTAAACCTTTATTGCTGCCGATAACAGAACCAAGTGGCATTACGGCAGCTACTCCTACTTCTTCTAATCGTTTGCATAACACGGGGTCGGCATGTATATATGGCAAAACAACAAAACCAAGTTTTACTAATTCTTCGGCTGCTTTTAATGTTTCAATGGCATCAGGTAATAAATATTTTGGGTCGGGATGTATTTCTAATTTCAACCAGTTTGTTTCTAAGGCCTCTCTTGCCATTTGTGCAGCAAATACAGCTTCTTTAGCATTGCGAACACCGGATGTGTTAGGGAATAAATTAAATTGAGGATGAGAGAGATGGGTTAAAATATCATCATCGGTATTTTTTACATCTACTCTTTTTAAAGCAACCGTAACCAATTCAGAACCTGAAACCAGCAAAGCTTCTTCCATAAGAACAGAAGAACTGAACTTACCTGTTCCTGTAAATAAACGAGAGGAGAATGTTTTATTTGCTATAATTAATGGCTTCATTTAATCAGGCTTTAATCGTGTTGTGTTCTAACTGTGATAAAAACTCTTTTACAGTTTCTCTTTTATCTTTTGAAAAGGTAATAGCACTTGCCATGGCAATTCCGTAAACACTACTATTCAATAATGCTGAAACATCATTTGAGGTAATTCCTCCGATAGCAATGATAGGAATAGCCATATTATTAGCCCTGCATTTATTTATTATTTGTGTATAGCCTTCAATGCCCAATACAGGACTTAACTTTTCTTTAGTTGAGGTAAAACGAAAAGGACCTAAACCTATATAATCAACATTTGCTGCATGCATTTTAATATCTTCAAACGTGTTGGCAGTACCTCCAATAATAAAATTACTTCCTAATAATTTTCTTGCTTCAGCGGTGCTTATATCTTCTTTTCCTAAATGCACACCATCAGCGTGTATTTCTTTTGCTAATTCAACACTATCATTTATAATAAGTTTTGCATGGTATTTTCTGCAAACAGCTAATGTATCTAAAGCAATAGTTTTCCATTCAGCATACGGTTTATTTTTAACACGCAACTGAACCCAATCTACTCCGGCTATGCAGGCTTCCTCAGCCAGTTCTGCATGAGTTTTACCTTCTACTTCTTGTGTTATATAATGTAATTTAGAAATCATAATTTATGAAAACCTAATAAGGTTTTGTTACTATTTAAAACCTTCTCGGTATATTGTTTTGCTTTTAAACAAGCACGATGCAAATTCTCTCCCTTGGCGAGATTAGCTGTAATAGCAGAAGACAATACACAACCTGAACCATGTTTAGGAAATACATCTTTAATCTTAGGGCGAAAGGAGAATTGTTTGCCTTCTTTTAGATACAAGGTATCATATCCAACTTTCTTTTCAGCATGACCACCTTTTAAAAACACATTACAGAATTGAGAAAGATGTTTAGCGTTTTCCATTGCTTCTGCGTGTTTTCCTAATTGCATTGCTTCAAGTATATTGGGAGTAATTAAATAAAGTTCTTTGCAAATCTTTTCCAATAGAGTTTTATTTACTTCTTTATGAAATTCAAAACCTGCGCTCGCTTTTAGGATAGAGTCCCATATTATTTTTAAGTTTGGGGATTTAGACTTAAGATGTGATATTATTATATCTAATGCATCTAAATTTTCAATCAATCCAATCTTTATGTATTCAAACTCAAAGCGCTTTTTTAATATATCAATTTGTTCAATTATTTTATCTGCCGCAATCCAATCAACACTTTTAAACTCTTCATCATTCTGAAATGTATTCGCTGATATAACTCCCAGTCCATATACTTTGCTGCTCTCAAATGTTTTTATGTCAGCCAGCACACCTGCCCCGCCACTCGGGTCAAAGCCGGCAATACTTAATACATATTTTCTTACAGGGCTCATTAATTAAATTGTGCTACTCTTAATTTATGCAATCTTCTTAATTCTTCCGTATCTAATGATTGTAACCATTTATCTGCTTCTTCTACTTCATTAAAAAGTTTGGTTGGTACAAGAGGCTTGTTCATTCTTAAATAAAAATTGCCCAATATTCTTTGTGGCATAGAAAAAAGCACAAAAGAATCTGCTAATGTATACAAGGTGCCTTTGCCCCTCGAAATATATTTCATAACCTCCATATCAATAGTAGAAAACTTACCCGGTATGCGAAGCATTTTATGTACAACCCCTTTTGTCATTTTTACAGTAACGTCAATGAGTTCTTCCGTTTCTTTCATAGTATAATTAAAGTTATCTCCATAAAAGAATTGAGTGATGCCATCATCTCGCAACTCAACTTTTGTATGAGATAATTCTACTCTATCTATTACTTTATATGAAACCGTTTTTTCCATACACTACAAATAAACCTCGCTGCCCTTTTCTTTAAACTCTTTCGATTTTTCCTCCATGCCTTTTTTCAAGGCTTCAGCTTCTATTACCCCTTGTTTTTCCGCATAGTCGCGTACATCCTGTGTAATCTTCATAGAACAGAAGTGTGGTCCGCACATAGAACAGAAGTGTGCAATCTTTGCACCTTCGGCAGGTAATGTTTCATCATGAAACTCGCGTGCCGTATCAGGGTCTAAGGACAAATTAAACTGGTCTTCCCAACGGAATTCAAAACGGGCTTTGCTCAGAGCATTATCTCTGTATTGCGCACCAGGGTGACCTTTAGCTAAATCGGCAGCATGTGCTGCAATCTTATAGGTAATAACACCATCTTTTACATCTTTTTTATTAGGCAAGCCCAAGTGTTCTTTAGGCGTAACGTAACACAACATAGCTGTGCCATACCAACCAATCATAGCCGCACCAATGGCAGAAGTAATATGATCATAACCAGGGGCAATATCAGTTGTCAACGGACCAAGTGTATAGAAAGGTGCTTCATGACACTCTTTTAATTGCTTATCCATGTTTTCTTTTATTAAATGCATTGGTACGTGACCCGGACCCTCTATCATAACCTGCACATCATGTTTCCAGGCAATTTTAGTAAGCTCTCCTAAGGTTTCCAGTTCACCAAACTGCGCTGCATCATTTGCATCAGCAATACAACCCGGGCGAAGACCATCTCCCAACGAGAAAGAAACATCATAGGCTTTCATGATATCACAGATCTCTTCGAAGTGTGTGTAAAGGAAATTTTCTTTGTGATGAGATAAACACCATTTAGCCATAATGCTACCGCCGCGAGATACAATACCCGTAATACGTTTTGCAGTTAGCGGAACGTAACGCAATAACACCCCTGCATGTATGGTAAAATAATCTACGCCCTGTTCGGCTTGTTCAATTAATGTATCGCGGAAAATCTCCCACGTTAAATCTTCAGCTTTGCCATTTACTTTTTCTAATGCCTGATAAATAGGAACTGTACCAACCGGAACCGGACAATTACGTATAATCCACTCGCGTGTTTCATGTATGTTTTTTCCGGTAGATAAATCCATCAACGTATCACCGCCCCAACGACAACTCCACACAGCTTTCTCTACTTCTTCTTCAATACTTGAACTTACTGCAGAGTTACCAATGTTAGTATTAATCTTTACTAAAAAGTTTCTTCCAATTATCATTGGTTCACTTTCCGGGTGATTGATGTTGGCAGGAATGATAGCACGACCCGCAGCAATTTCGTTTCTTACAAACTCGGGAGTAATTAAGTTCTTAGGTGTGTTTGCACCAAAACTGTTTCCTGCATGTTGCTGACAAAGCATAGAGTTTTTTACTTCATCAATGCGCTGGTTTTCTCTGATGGCAATGTATTCCATCTCAGGAGTGATGATACCTTGCTTGGCATAATGCAACTGACTAACATTCTTACCTGCTTTAGCTTTATAAGGTTTTTGTATATGCTCAAAACGCAGACTATCTAAATTTTTATCGTTTGCACGTTGTTTGCCATATGTGGAAGAAATATCAGTAAGTTGCTCCACATCGCCCCGTTTAATAATCCATTCCTCACGCAAACGCGGCAGCCCTTTTTTCAAATCTATTTTATAGTTGGCATCCGTGTATGGTCCGCTGGTATCATATACCGTAACAACAGGGTTTGTTTCTACCTTATTGCTGCCGTTAAATTTATGCACGGTATCTGTTAAGGTAATTTCGCGCATGGCAACGCTTATGTTGTGCAGTTTACCTTTTACAAATACTTTACGCGAACCCGTTAAAGGCTCGCTGCTTATTGGTGCTTTATCTTTTGTTTTCATTTATTGAATTATATTGTTTTGATTTTACCCGCCTTGAGTAGCACGAATAATTGTTATCTTATCATTATCGTTTAGTGTCTTCTGTTGCCATTCTGTTTTAGGAATCACGCTGTTATTTACTGCCACTGCAATACCCCGTTGCTCGTGTAAATGCTGTTGTTCCAATACTTGATGCAGCGTAGAAACCACAGTTAGGTTAATGGGGTTATTGTTTATAAAAACAGTCATGCCTTCTTTAATTATTATATACGAAAATTTAGAGGGGCGAGAGAAACACCGAAAGCATTTCTTTCACTTTTCCCTTCGCAGGCATTACCCTGTTCAGGTTCAAAGGGTTTTTCTCAGACTGCAATGCAGACACCCCTAAAGTTTTCTACTACAAATATAAAAAGAAATTGGTTAGGTAGTTTTATTTGTTTTGAATGTTCCCAAAAAGAGTGTTAAAACTTAAACAGCCCTCAACTCCTCTAACTTCTCCTTGTATTCAGTCTTTATTCTGGCAATAATATCTGCGCAAGAAGCAATACTGTCAATCAGCTCAACCGACTTACCGGCGCACCAAAGGGCCTGGTAATTGTTGGGCATTACCGATTTTTCCAGCTTCCTCATACCATTTAGCTGTATAAACATCTTAAACCATTTTTTGGTGCGGGGGTTGCGACTCATAAAACGTTCAAACCCGTTCTGCGTATAGCCCATTTTTTTTGCCGCAGGGGTATTAATAATGTTACAGGGTGTACCCGATAACTTGGTAGTCATCACAATATCATCCATGTGCGATTGTACAATCGCATCTTTATAGGGTTGGTTCACCGTAGCCTCTGTACTGGCAATAAAACGTGTGCCTATTGATACTCCTGCTGCGCCCAATATTTGTACCGATAATAATCCAGCACCGCTTGTTATTCCCCCTGCAGCAACAATAGGTTTATCCGGAAAATTAGCCTTTAAAGAAGGTACCAATACCTGCAACGGGTTTGGTCCTGCATGTCCGCCTGCCCCCTGCCCCACCGCAATAAAACCATCACAATTTAAATCATAACATTTTTTGGCATGTTCTATATTCGTCACATCACAAAATACTTTGGCGCCATAAGCATGTGCGGCTTCTATAACTTCTTTCGGACTACCTAAGGATGTAATATAAAAAGGCACCTTATTATCTACACATATCTTTAAATGTTTTACGTATAGCGGATTCGATTTCTGAACGATTAAATTAACCCCATAGCTGCCTGTTATAGTTGAAGTTTTATAAGCGGCTAAGGTTTTTAAGAGCGCATCCAGTTCACCTTCCTTGCGGTAGTTCAATGTAGGGAAAGTTGCCATAATACCCGCCTGCATTCCCGCCTTCAGCATAGCCTCATTGCTAACCAAAAACATGGGGGCCATAATAATAGGAAAATCTATCTTTAATAAATCGGTAAGGTTTTTTCCTAAAATCATTTTATTAACTTTGGTGTTACAAATATATATTATTTTTATGCACGCATAATATATTTACCAGATGAACGAAAATTATAGACTGTTTGATTTACTTACGCATTTAAAGGAAATAATGCCTTTAAAAGAGGATGCACTTGCCGCTAAAGAAAACGGAACCTGGCGCAAATACAGCACACAAGAGTATATTGATACCGTAAACTATCTAAGCTATGCCTTTATTGATTTGGGCATTAAAGCTGGAGATAAAATTGGTTTGATATCTAACAACCGCCCCGAGTGGAACTTTGTAGACCATGCCTGTCTGCAAACTGGGGCTATCAATACCCCGCTTTATCCAACGATGAGCGATAACGATTTAAAGTTTGTTATAAAGGATGCTGAGATAAAATATTTCTTTGTTTCAAACGATGGGCTATATAATAAAGTAAAACTATGTGCCGAGGGTTCTACCGTTAAAGAAATATTTTCTTTCTCCCAGGTTGAAGGAGCAAGAAGCTTAGGAGATTTAATCGCTATTGGTAACAAAAATCCACAGGAAAAGGAACTCGATGAAATAAAAGCAGCCATTAAAAACACCGATTTAGCCACCCTTATTTATACCTCGGGTACTACCGGAAACCCAAAGGGAGTAATGCTTTCGCACCTTAATTTTATTTCTAACTGCATGGGCACTTTTGCTTTGTGTCCTTTTCAAAAAGAGTGGCGCGCGCTTAGTTTCCTTCCTTTAAATCACGTGTACGAGCGTATGCTTTCTTACCTGTATTTAAGTCAGGGTATGTCTATTTACTATGCCGAAAGCATGGATACCATTGGCGATAACTTAAAAGAAGTAAAGCCGCAAATATTTGTTACCGTTCCGCGTTTGCTTGAAAAAGTATATGAAAGAATTGTAGCCACAGGCTCTAACCTTACAGGCATAAAAAAAGCAGTATTCTTTTGGGCATTGAATTTAGGTTTACGGTATGAACAACACCGTGCCAATGGTTGGTGGTACGAGTTTCAGTTAAGCATTGCCAACAAACTTATTTTTAATAAGTGGCGCGAGGCATTGGGTGGCAACATCGTAGCCATTGCATCAGGTGGTTCTGCTTTGCAGCCCCGTTTGGCAAAAGTGTTTCATGCCGCAAAAATTAAAGTGCTGGAGGGTTATGGCTTAACCGAAACATCGCCTGTGGTATCAGTAAATACCTATAACGAAAACGATACAAAAATTGGTACCGTTGGACCTGTGATAAGTAACGTACAAGTTAAGATTGCCGAAGATGGAGAGATATGCGTTAAAGGCCCGAACGTAATGATGGGTTACTACAACCACCCCGATTTAACCAAAGAAACTATTGATGAAGAAGGTTGGTTTCATACCGGAGATATTGGCATTATTGAAGACGGTAAGTTTTTAAAAATAACCGACCGCAAAAAAGAAATATTTAAAACATCAGGCGGTAAATACATTACCCCTCAGCTTATAGAAAACAAATTGAAAGAAAGCCGCTTTATAGAACAAGCCATGGTAATAGGTGAGCACGAAAAATTTCCTGCCGCCTTTATAGTACCCGCTTTTCCTTTTATAAAAGAATGGTGCACCAAACACAACATAACCTACACCACCAATATAGAAATGGTTAAGAACCCCGATGTCATTAACCGCATTATGAAAGAGGTTGAAACAGCCAATAAGGTTTTAGCCCATTACGAACAAATTAAAAAAATACAACTCTTACCTGCCGAATGGAGCATAGAGCGTGGCGAAATGACCCCCAAACTATCCCTCAAACGCAAAGTAATTATGACTGCCAACAAAGAAGCCTACGATGCTATTTATGCAGGCACCAGTAGCATGCGGTAGATTTATAACATATATAAACTTACTGCGCTATTTCTACTGAATTTGACAATTAATACTATAATTACCAAATATGTCACTTCCCGAAGTTTCATTGGCATTACATCACTGAGAATAAAAGCCCTGCCAGTATAATTGTTTTTTTCATTTTCTAAATTTTTAATTGTTTATTAATTATTTTACAAAGGTGTATCCTTAATAAGTGTAAGCCCGACGGCGTAATCGCCGGAACGCCCCTAAATATTTTTTTGCAAGTAAAGCTAAATACGTAATTTAAAGTCTTTTAAATCTCTACGCTAAATGCATCTGTGAAAGATTTTTTACTTGATATAGTTTCGCTCATATACCCCCGTGTTTGTGTGGCTTGCCATAGCAGCTTATTTAAACACGAGCAACACATTTGCAACCGGTGTTATATTACACTCCCCAAAACAGATTATCATTTGCAGAAAGATAACCCGCTTCATAAAGTATTTTATGGCAGAGCAAATGTTACTGCAGCAAGCAGTTTTTTATTCTTTCAGAAAAAAGGGATGGTACAAAAAATGATTCATGCGCTTAAGTTTAAAGGTAAACCCGAGGTGGCTCAATTGTTAGGTAAATGGTATGCCGAAGATTTGAAGCAAAGCAATACATCGCTTACGTATGATTATATAATTCCTGTGCCCTTACACAAAAAAGGAATGCAAAAAAGAGGCTATAATCAAAGCGAATATTTTGCCAAAGGTTTAAGTGAGGTATTAGGCATTCCTGTTATAACCAATGTGCTTATTAAATACCGTTTTACCAAAACACAAACGAACAAGACAAGGGCAGAGCGTGCAGAAAATATTTTGCAATCATTCTCTATTGAAAATGCAGGAGTAATAGATAACAAAAATGTGCTGTTGGTTGATGATGTGATAACAACAGGTGCTACGCTGGAAGCCTGTATTATTCAACTGCAAAAAAGCACCAACACAAAAGTATCGGTAGCCTCTATTGCCTATGCACAATAAATTAGTTGATGGAACATGGATATAAAAGAAGCGCTTTTACAAGAACACTCTAAAGCACAAATGCTAAAGATTGTTACTTATATAGGTAATGATAAAAAGAAGTTTGCCGAACTAATGACACTTATGCTTACTGCTGAATATCGCGTGGCACAGAGAGCAGCCTATCCGGTAAGTTACTGTGTAGAAAAGCATCCTGCCTTAATAAGCCCCTGGTTTAGTAAAATGATAAAAAAGATGGGCGATAAAACAGCTCATGATGCCATCAGAAGAAATGCGTTGCGCATACTGGAAGATATTGATATACCCGAAAAATACTGCGGAGTGCTTTTTGAAATAAGCAACCACTATTTACACGACATTAAAGAGCCTATTGCCGTAAGAGCTTTTTCTATAAGCGTTATGTATAACATTGCTAAAAAATACCCCGACCTTAAAAACGAAGTAAAGCATAACGCCGAAAGCCTTTTGCATTGCGGTATTCCTGCGCTTGAGAGCAGAAGCAGAATAGTATTAAAGCAGTTACAAAAACTTTAAGACTTAACGGGAGCACCTGCTACTTGCGGACAATTAGCCAATCCGTTTTTAGCTTGTTGATGGTCTGGTTTTAGCTGCAAACATTTTTCAAATGCTGCACGTGCCCTTGCATAGTCTCCTAAAGAAAATGCCGAACCACCTAAGTTATACCATATCTCGGGGTCTTGAGGGAATATCTTAGATGCTCTATCAAACCAATATAAAGAGTTTTGTATCTTCTTATCCTTAGCATCCTGAAAAGCCTGTTGTATATATACGTTTGAAAGTACACGATAATAACTTACCAAATAAGGATTACTTGGATATAGTCTGTAGGCTGTATTCCAAATTTCTTCGGCTTTATTATAATCACGTAATTTAAAGTAAGCCAAGCCTAAATTCAAATACCCGTTTACGTATTTTGGGTGCAACTCTAAAGCATGGTTCAAATACTTCTGTGCTTTCTCTAAGTATTCTTTTTCATGAGCTTTGTTCTCGGGGCGTTCGGATAAATCTATCCAACGTGCACCTGCGTTACCTAAACAAAGCACCGAGTTTGGCATTACATCCACATCGTGTGTAAACAGCGTAATATCGTTTTTCCAAATCTCGTTTCGGGTAATGGTTCTTATGCCAAACAATATAGTAAGTACAATCAATACAGACCACAATACTCCTTTATGTACGTTTACTGATGAGAAATATTTTCGGGCACCTTCGGTAAAAACCCATCCTATGCATACTGCCCAACCTAAAGAGGAATGGAATATCAAACGCTCTCCCATGGTAGCTCCAATATCAAAAAGTAAGTTAGCAATCATTAAAAAGTTAGCGAAGAAGAATATCAAGCCCCAGGCAGCCGGATGCTTTTTACGGAACAGTTTAAACGTGTATATCAATAAACCGATATAAATAATTAATGATACCCAAACTTCCGGACTTGTGAAATGGCGATAAGGAATACTGTTGTACGAATAATCTGAGCTTAGCACATAAGGGAAGAAAAGCAATATCAGGTATTTTAACCACACAAATACTTTGGTGGCTTTCATTTGGTCGCCACGCGCCAATAAATAAGGGTTGTTTAATAACTCCGTATCGGGAATACCTGTTTTGGCTACCACAATAGAGAACCTGATGCAGAAATAAACAAACAGAGCAACTCCTAAAGCACAAAACAATTTAAAGTAATTCTTTAAGCTAAACTTATCGGTAAGCAACCAAAGGGTAACAGGTATTACGCCTGCTAAAGTAACGGCATACTCTTTTGAAAGCAGCGCCAGGAAATAATTTACGGCACTCCACACCATGTATTTTGTTTGCTTGGTTTCGGCATACTTAAATACATAGATGAACGTGAGGGCAATAAATATCATCGAGAATATCTCGTCCCTACTCTTCATGTTGGCAATTACCTCCGTATGTATGGGGTGTATGCAAAAGAGCAACGTTGCCACAAAAGCCATGTCGGGGTACTTACTAAACAAATGGTTTCTAAACATAGCATAAATAAGCAACACCGCAATCATATAAAAGAGTACGTTGTTTAAATGCCGCATCATGCAACCTTTGGTCAAACAATCGTTATCATTATATAAACCATCATTGTTTATGTCCTCCTCCTTATCGGGTTTGCCATTGGCGTTATAATCCCAACAATTACTGGGTGGCAAGTGCCCATCAGCATAGCTGCCTATAAACTGTTGTTCTATAGCAAAACTTACAATAGATAGCGGACGGTAACGCCCACCAGCCAACTGGGCTTTGGCATTCATTTGTTTATAGAAACTGTGGTAAGCATCACGAGACATGATACTGTCTATACCCGCAATACCCTCCATTACATACTCGTTTTTATGAATAACAATACCGTCATCCAGCGCAAACTCGTTCTTATAAGTATTAACGTAAAATATAAAGGCTATTAAGCCTAAGATAATATAAGGAATGACGGGTTTGCTGAACGGAAAAAGTGTGTATGGGTTTATGGTAGGTATAAATAAATTGGAGGTTGCCTTTTGCTTAGCCATACTAATTTTTAGAAATTGAAACGCAAATATAGTTTTTTTACCGTTTCAAAAAAGTGTGTCGTTATTTTACAGTATTTGGGCGTTCCGGCAGGTTACTGCCGTCGGGCTTTACGCGTTGCACGGCAGCTTGCTCCAATCCCTAACCCAATAAAAAAGCCCTCGTTGTTAACGAGGGCTTTTAGTTTTATATTAAGAGATTGCAACTAATTATTTAATTCTGCTATTAGAGTGTTATCTTTAGTCCACTTCCATTTGTTATCATTTAAGTCATGATATATTTGAGCTTGGTCGTACCACCATGTACCATCTAATAACTCAGACCGTTTTATACGAGTTATTTCCTTACTATAGCTATTACCTTCGCGCTTAACCAATTCCAAATTATCACCATTAACTACTTCCCTTATTCTATAAGAAGGGATAATTTTAGTAAGTGATTGTTCAGGAAAAACATTTGAAGTGTTCTTGAATATCTCTCGCATCGGCGTCAAAAGAGTACCCTTTTCAATTTGCTTCAACATACTATTTACTTTTTATCGTCTTTTACTTCTTCGTAGGGTACATCCTGCACGTTATCATCTTTACCACCTTCGGTATGTGCCTGTTGTTCTGCACCAGCACCTGCGGCATCACCACCTTGTGCTTGTTGTTGTGTGTTCATGGCCGCATATAACTCTTGCGAGGCAGCTTCCCAAGCTTTGTTCAAAGCAGCTAAGTAGGTATCCATTTTAGCTACGTCTTTAGCGGCATAAGCTTCTTTTAAGTGTTTTAAAGCTTCTTCGATAGGGGCTTTTTTCTCTGCCGGAATCTTATCTCCATAATCCTTCAATTGTTTTTCAGATTGGAATATTTGAGAATCAGCAGCATTAATTTTCTCTACTTCTTCTTTTGCTTTTTTATCGGCATCAGCATTAGCTTCTGCTTCACGTTTCATTTTGTCAATCTCTTCTTTGCTTAAACCTGATGAAGCTTCAATGCGTATGTTTTGTACTTTGCCGGTAGCTTTATCCTTAGCCGATACACTTAATATACCGTTGGCATCAATATCAAAGCTTACTTCAATTTGAGGCACACCGCGTGGTGCAGGCATAATACCATCTAAGTTAAACTGACCAATGGTACGGTTATCTTTTGCCATAGGGCGTTCGCCTTGCAATACATGTAACTGTACACTTGGCTGGTTATCGCTGGCAGTAGAGAAAGTCTCTGTTTTTTTACTTGGAATGGTTGTATTAGATTCAATCAGTTTGGTAAACACACCGCCAAAGGTTTCGATACCTAAAGAAAGCGGGGTTACATCTAACAACAATACATCTTTTACATCGCCGGTTAAAACACCGCCTTGTATAGCAGCACCAATAGCTACTACCTCATCAGGGTTAACACCTTTGCTTGGGGCTTTGCCAAAGTATTTTTCAACCGCAGCTTGTATAGCAGGGATACGAGTAGAACCACCCACTAAAATAATTTCGTCAATGTCAGAGTTTAATAAACCTGCATTTTTCATAGCAGATTTACAAGGCTCGATAGTACGTTGAATTAAGCTATCAGCTAATTGCTCAAATTTTGCACGGGTTAAAGATTTCACTAAGTGTTTAGGTATTCCATTAACAGGCATAATGTATGGCAAGTTAATTTCAGAAGTCGTAGTGCTTGATAATTCTATCTTAGCTTTTTCGGCAGCTTCTTTCAAGCGTTGCAAAGCCATCGGGTCCTGACGCAAATCAATACCTTCATCTTTTTTAAACTCATCAGCTAACCAGTCAATAATAACCTGGTCAAAATCATCACCGCCTAAGTGTGTATCACCATCGGTAGATTTTACCTCAAAAACACCATCACCCAGTTCAAGAACTGAAACGTCGTGTGTACCGCCACCGCAGTCGAACACCACAATTTTCATTTCTTTCCCTTTCTTATCCATACCGTAAGCTAAAGCAGCGGCAGTTGGCTCGTTAATGATACGGCGTACTTTTAATCCGGCTATTTCTCCGGCTTCTTTGGTTGCCTGACGTTGTGCATCATTAAAGTAAGCAGGTACTGTAATAACCGCTTCGGTAACTTCATGACCTAAGAAATCTTCAGCAGTCTTTTTCATCTTTTGTAAGATGATAGCTGAAATTTCTTGTGGAGTATATTTACGGTCGTCAATTTCTACACGGGGGGTATTATTATCTCCTTTTACAACGGTATATGGTACACGTTTAACCTCTCCGGAAATTTCGTCGTAAGTATGCCCCATAAAACGTTTAATTGAATAAACTGTTTTCTTTGGGTTGGTAATGGCCTGACGTTTGGCAGGGTCTCCCACTTTGCGTTCTCCGCCTTCTACAAAAGCCACAACCGATGGGGTTGTGCGTTTTCCCTCGTTATTTGCAATAACAACTGGCTCGTTTCCTTCCATAACAGCTACGCAACTGTTAGTTGTTCCTAAATCTATTCCTATAATTTTAGACATAATGTATATTTTTTAATTCGAAATCCGTAAAGTCAATGATTGTGCCAATAGGAATAAACCAAAGTAAATCTGACAAGCTGTCATTATTTATTACTGACAAGGAACCAAAGTTCCATTATAATTTAAGAACTGAAGTTTGCAGGTAATGGAACTCCCGGCAAGGGTATCTAAGCAAGCTTGATTAAACGAACTGCTTAATATCCTTCCAATGGATTTTTGATAGCGTGAAGAAAACACACCTATACCACCGGATATATTAGTATAGTTTGGTACATTTTGTGATAATGGGGTGGCTGCATTTACCTGATTATATAGCGCTAAATTAGGTCCTCCGGCTATAAGTAAAAACTCTACACTATCAGCTGTTCTGGTAATAGACGGTCTTGCAGGAACAGGAATAGCAGCAGCTATATAACTTAAAAGAGAAGTCCCTAAGTAATCAAATGTCTGATTTAGTCCACCTACGGTGGAACTAGGGTAATAAGTTCCCAAGCCAAGATCTACATATTTAGGATTATTTATACCACCATCATTTTCAGTGTAAAAAAGGCGCATAGTTAAGTTGCAAACCCCAGCGTTTACGGGAGAATTATACTGACAGGTAACAACGCCTTGATTGCCCGGAACAATATTTAAGGGATTACTGGATGTGCCGGAGCCATAAGCCGGCCCGATTGCATTGTCGACACCAGATACATCTATTAGCTGAAAATCAGCAACCATAGGGGTCTGGGCAGTATATTGTTTCCCCGTTTTATTGTTTTGGATAATAAGTTTATAGACACAATTGGTGTCGTATGCATATAACCTATGATTGGTTTTGTAAATGCGTGCATTTTGATTAAAAGTACCCGCCTCTAACTGCATTAAGGTATCAGTCAAAACAATTTGCATATTAGCACTTGCAGGAACATCAACTGAAACCTGCGCACCGGTATATAAGTTCCAACGTTGCAATGAAACAGTTAATTCACCTGATGCAAAATAAACTGAATCTGGATTTTGAGCCATTGTATAGGCATTTCCTGCACCTAAAAAAACACGTTCTACGCGTATGTAACTAATGGCATCTGTAGTATCTAATAGTCCATAAACGCTCACACTTTCTTTATAGGGTGCAAGTATATTAAGCTTGTTGCTGCATCCTCCAAAAAGAGAGTAAATGACTACTATAGCTAAAGCCTTCTTTAACATGGGGCATCAAAATTAAGTTTTTTATCGGTTAAAAAGATTAATAGCTACTTTTGTTTTTTAAGCGGTCGCTTTTAACAAATAAACGGTCATGTCAACAGCAAAAAAGGAGTTTAAAAAGATAACTACCCATTCTATTCAGGAGATGAAAAGTTTAGGCGAAAAAATTTCTATGCTTACGGCATACGATTACACCATGGCTAAAATATTGGATGCCGCAGGTATTGATGTGCTTTTGGTGGGGGATAGTGCCAGCAATGTGATGCACGGACATGAAACCACTTTACCCATTACTTTAGACCAGATGATTTATCATGCCGCATCGGTTGTTAGAGCAGTTGACAGGGCACTTATTGTGGTTGACTTACCTTTTGGAACCTATCAGGGTAATTCTAAAGAGGCTTTAAACTCTGCCATTCGTATTATGAAGGAGAGCGGGGCACATGCTGTAAAATTAGAAGGCGGAAAAGAAATTAAAGAATCTATAGAGCGAATACTTACCGCAGGTATTCCCGTAATGGGGCATTTGGGGCTGACTCCTCAATCTATATACAAGTTTGGAACATACAATGTAAGAGCAAAAGAAGAAGTAGAAGCCGCACAATTAATTGAAAACGCCCATGTATTGCAAAAATCAGGGTGTTTTGCCTTAGTACTGGAAAAAATACCCGCAAAACTTGCCGGACAAGTTGCTAAAGAGCTTTCTATACCCGTTATTGGTATTGGTGCGGGGAATTTGGTAGATGGGCAGGTATTGGTTACACATGATATGATGGGAATGACGCATGAATTTAATCCCCGTTTTTTAAGAAGATACCTTAGTTTGTATGATGAAATGTTAGGCGCAACCGAGCGTTATATTAAAGACATCAAAACAAAAGATTTCCCCAACGATAAAGAACAGTATTAAACATGAGTAATCAAGTAAAAGAGTTTAACGAGTACCGTTCTAAAATGAACGATTTGATATTGAGCAAAGATAACCTAGTAATAAAACGCCTTTATAACTTAGATGCCAACACTTATGCAGCAGGTGCGTTGGATGTAAAAACAAAAGAGATGCTGGGCTTGGTTGCCAGTATGGTTTTGCGTTGCGATGATTGCATTAAATACCACTTGGAGAAATGCTTTGAAGCAGGCACCCAAACAGATGAACTGTATGAAATTTTTGCTGTTGCCAATATTGTAGGCGGCACTATTGTAATACCTCATACACGTAGGGCGGCAGAATATTGGGAAGCACTGCAAACAAATTAATGCAGCTTCCCGAAGAAAAAATAGCAACTATTATTTCAGACAAATTATTTGAACTTACTTATAAAAAAGTTTCTTCAGCAGATGAAGAGTTGGTGTATAAAGGAATTTTAACTTCCATCACTATGGTTGAATTAGCTATAGAACTGGAAAGAGCGTTTTCTGTTTCTATTTCTTTTATGGATATAAATACAGCTAACTTTAAATCGGTAAACGCAATAAAAGAGTTAATTAAAAAAACAGCCGCTAAATGAAGTTGATTTTATTATACATAATGGCAGCTCTGTATGTAGCAGCAGGTGTTTATCATTTTGTAAACCCAAAAATGTATCAGCGTATTATGCCCACTTATTTGCCATGGCACATGCCCTTAATATATATAAGCGGTGTTTGTGAAATAGTGTTTGCTTTGTTACTGATTTCAGAAAGTACTCGCCCTGTAGCAGCCTGGTTAATTATAATTTTACTGATAGCTGTGTTTCCGGCAAACATACAAATGGCAGTAAGTTTTTGGCAAAAGCAACGTCCTACCTTATGGATTGCCCTTGTGAGATTGCCACTTCAATTGATTCTCATTTGGTGGGCGTGGATTTATACTAAAAAGTAAAACCCATGTATTTTAATGTAGCTACCAAGGCATTTAAAGAAGAAAATATCGATGCAGATAAAATTGCTTTTGTTGCGACAGATAAATCTCTAACATGGCAGGAGTTAAAAACACTGTCAGATGAGGTTTGTAAAACACTTGAAAAAACAAACATCTCCAAAGGAGATCCGGTTTTAGTGTATGGCGATAAAGAAGCCTTCTTTTTAGCTGCAATACTTTCCTGTTACAGAATGGGCTTGCCCTTTGTTCCCATCAACAATCATTTACCTGGAAAAAGAATTGAAAAGATAATTGAGCAAACACAAAGTCAGGTAATGATTGGTGCTGGCAATTATTCAGCTATTCCGCAAATACCTATAGTTATTAAAGATGATTTCAGTATTCACAAAAAAGCAGACGCGTTTTTTTCTAAAACTATAAACGCTGCTTATATTCTTTTTACCAGTGGCAGCAGCGGAGAACCCAAAGGGGTAATTATTTCGGATGAAAATATTATCTCATTTATGCAATGGTTTGCAAAAGAATTTCCTATAAATAAAGAAACTGTATTTATTAATCAGGCAAGTTTTTTATTTGATATTGCTTTGGCCGATTTCTTTGGAACTTTGCAAATGAGTGCTACGGCTATTTTTAATACAGAGACAGTTACTGCTGATGCCGATTTGTTTTTTGAAAGCATAAATGCACATAAAGGTACCTATTGGAACTCTACTCCTTCTTTTATTTCTGTTTATTTAGCCAATAAGAACTTTAACCAAACAATACTTCCAAGCATTACACATTTTGTTTTATCGGGCGAAGATTTGCCGGTAACATTGGTAAAAGAACTAAAGCAACGTTTCTCAGACGTAACTATTATTAATGCATATGGACCAACGGAAGCTACCATCTATGCTTCGTTTGCAGAGATTACAGATGATATGCTACAGGAAAAATCCTTACCCATAAGTAAAGCAGCTAACGAGACTATTTATTTAGATGGAGATGAAATTATTATCACAGGAAACAAAGTAGGAGAGGGGTATTTGAATAATGAAACTATTACAAAGCAAAGATTTTTTTCTGTGGAGAATAAAAGAGCTTTTCGTAGCGGAGATTTAGCGCATGTGAAAAACAAGTACATTTATTATAACGGCAGAAAAGATACACAACTAAAACTAAATGGTTACCGAATTGAGCCGAATGAAATACAACATGCGCTTGAACGTATTGACTTTGTTAAACAGGCCGTATGTATGCCAATTACCATAAACAGCAAAGTAAAAAGGTTAATTGCTTTTGTGATATTAAAACCCGATCTAACTGTTGTTAAGGAAGAAGATTTAATGCAAGAATTACTAAAAAAAGAACTCCCTCATTATATGATTCCTTCTGAAGTGCTTGTACTGAAAGAGTTTCCTTATACCGAAAGTTTTAAAGTCGACAGACAAAAATTACTGTATAACTACTTAAGGCAGTAAATAGAAATTAATTATCAGTCATATAAAATCTATTTCGTACTCCCTCAAATCTTTTTTTAACTTTGTAAAAAGACAACCAATTATATGAATCCTTACTCTGTTTTTTGCAGAAAACTCCTTTCTTTGTTTTATTTAATACTCTTTTTTTCCTTTAAAGCTATTGCACAAGATGATGAGGGTTATATTGATATAAAATTTGATACCCGAACGCACAGAGAAAAAGCAGCAGTTGCGGGAGCCGATATAATCATATATGCAAATGACAAGGAGGTACAGAAATTAAAAACAGATAAAAAAGGAAATGCCAAAGCAGAACTTAAATACGGGCCAAAGTATCGTTTTGTTTTTTCTAAAGCAGGGTTAGTTACCTGCTATATGCTTCTTAACTCAGATATTCCTCAAAAGAAAAAAATAACCATAGCTAGCTTTGCCCAATCAGTTCTTTTTATGACGAAGGACGAAAAAGATATTGATACTGCACGTTATCGTCATCCGTTTACTAAGTGGTATTATGACAGGGCAGGCAATCGGTTTAAAGAAGATGTTGATTACCTTAAAGTATTTGCCAGTGGAATTTTTAAAGAAGACCAGCTTGCTCAGGAATTAGCTGAAAAACAAGAAAAGGCAGAGAAAGAAAAGCAAGATTCCCTCAATAAAGCAAGAGAAGAATCAATAAAACAGGCCCATGCCTCCTTGCGTGCCGAATACAAAAACCAAAAGAAGATTGCGGGTAAAGTGGTCACTTCCGGAAAAAACCAAAAGCCTGTTGTAGGTGCAAGAGTTTCTTTATGTAATGCCAATAAAGAACAAATTGGCACTACTATTACCAATGCGTTGGGAGGTTTTGTTTTTATTAAGAATGAAAAAGATGGCAACAATATAAATATTGAAATAGAAGGGGTAAATACTAAATATACAGGGGGGATTGCAATTACAAATAATCAGGGTAAAGAAATAAAGACATCTCTTATTGATAGTAAAGGAAAATTTAATTTCAGATTTTTGCCTGTCGATAAAAAGCTAATTGAAGAAATGATAGTAGAAGATGTTGAACTGAAAATGGATATACAAGGGCAAATTCTTAAATCTTCTGCAAACAACCAGCAGCCAATGGCAAACCTCACTTTAAAATATGTAGATGAATTTGGAAATATACTTGCATCGGTTATTACAGACGTCGATGGAAAATTCTCGTTTAAATCTTTAGTTAACGATGCCTTTTATGTTTTTAATATTGATGATAAAGATGCGCAGCTTAAAGCCGGAGAAAAAATTGTGTTGGCAGATGCTAAAGGAAAAGTTATCAAAGAAATTTTAAAAGGAGAAAAGGGGGCTTTTTACTTTGAGATTATTTCATCCGAGCAAAATGGGCTTGCCACCTTGTTTTATGATGACCCATGGCTGGTTGTAATAGATCCATCCAGAAGTGGTAAAGATCCAAATAGCGATTTGGTAATTAAAAAAAAGGTGTACTTTACCTCTAATGAAGCAACGCTTTTGCCCGAAGCAAAAAGAATTTTAGATGAGGTAGTAAATGTGATGGAAAACATTCCGAACATTACGGTTGAGCTGAGTTCTCATTCCGATTCTAAAGGTTCTGATGAATATAACTTAACGCTTTCTAAAAAAAGAGCAAAGGCAGCAGTAGATTATATTATATTGCAAGGAGTAAGTGCCAACAGGATTACAGGAATAGGTTATGGCGAAACCAAATTGGTTAATAAATGTGCCAACGGGGTTGAATGTACCGAAGAGCAACATGCTGAAAACAGAAGGCTGGAGTTTAAGGTGGTGCGGAAATAATTTTAGGTGCTTTTTTCGTATATTTGTATTAGTAAAGAATGAAACTTCTCTCAACCTACTTTTTTGGATCTGCTTATTAACCATGCAACCTGCGATACTGAAATTGTTTTAGGATAAGATTTTTAAAGTCAGATTTAAAAGAAACAATTTCAATACCCAATTAATTTACCCAATTATGTACAATTCCCACCTAAATCTGGTATAACTGCAGTATCCACACTTAACTAAACTAGGGGTTAAACAAAGCCATAATAGTGCTAAGCCGATAGATAAATTATCTTAATTATTACCACATAATTTTTTTGATTCATTTTATTTAGTTACATTGCTTTAAATTTCGAGCCATGAAAAACATTTTTTTGCGTTTTAGGTTTTCGTTTCTTTTTGTATTTATTGGTTTTGCGGTAATGCTTTTTGCCGTTGTATCATGCCATAAAACAGACCCCACCTATTATTATAGTTATGGAATAAAGCCTACAGCTACAGACCCTTGGTTGCCGGCAACGCCTTATAATTATCCAAATACAAATGGAGCTAGCAACGATTTAGTTACCCTTGGCAGGGTATTGTTTTATGATAAAAACCTGTCGGCAGATAATTCGGTAGCGTGTGGTTCTTGCCACCAGCAGGCAAATGGTTTTGCCGATAATAAATCTTTTAGCACCGGTTTTGGCGGTCAACAAACACTTAGAAATGCGCATTCTCTTGTTAATACAAATAATTCTTTCTTCTGGGATGGAAAAGTAGGTAGTGGTAGTAGTGCAGGTGGTAATGGAAGTAGTCAAAGTGGGGGTTATAATGGCGGTGGCGGTGGTGGAG
>CAJCJB010000369.1 GCA_903970545.1 Candidatus Saccharimonadota bacterium
TATTATTTTTGAATCTGATGATGATTCTGAGCCTATAGAGACAAAGCCCATAGAGATGAAGAATTTGGTGTGTACTGAGGACGGCAATGAGATAACTCAAGAAAATGCTGATATTGTTTTTCAAGATTTAATTGAAAAAATTGAAACACTTAATGGAGAAACATATCTTAGTTCTGCAAAAGGTGGAGGAATTGATTATATTTTGAATACATCCCACAACTGTTTAAGAAGTGATTACCTTAATCTATACCAAAAGGTAAGACTGGTTGAAACTTACAAAAAATACATGGACACTTGGTTGGAACCTGATTTTGAAGCACCAAGAAATCTTTATAGAGGTCTAAGTAAAGAACTTGACAAACAAATCCAAATCCAAAAGAGTAATGACTTTGCATTACATCATCGAGCAAACTTAATATTCTCTATCTGCAAAGGTATTGAAAGGCTTAGAAGATTTGAATATCCCCAGTTTTATCCTCCAAAAGAAAGCCTACCAACAAAAAGCCTGACAATAAAGGTTAAAAAATCACAACCTAAATCACAACTTGTGGGTGATGAACCAGATTTATCAGATATTATCTCAATGGTACAAAATACATATGGTACAAGGGGAAAAACCCTAGAAATAAAATTTGAAGGGGATTTCCACCTAGAAATACCAAATTAAAAAGTAAATAACATTATTTATTTTTTAATTTATTATCAAAATCTTTGACTAACAAAGGCAAATCTTCTAGAAGATTTTTTCTTGGTTCCCAGGTATCTTGTTCTGGAGGAAAACCTTTCCATCTAACTTTATAATATTCTTTTCCATTTAACTTCTTTTTATCAACAAGTTTTTCTGCAATAAAGGTAGTAGGATTTCCACGAATAACACTAGGATCTGGAGCCTGCTCTTCTTTAGGAACAACTTGTAATTGTCCTTTTGTATAAGCAGCACTTTGATCAATTTTATTAATATCTTTTTCGTCATTAAGTTGATATAATGGAGGTTGTCCAGGTAAAAACATTACATTAGCAATAAATCTAGGATGAGGATCCCATCTAATATCAGTAGCTCTAAATTTTCCAGGTAATTGTTTGTCATGAACATAATCTAATGGATTGTCCAGCTTAGTTCTAACTACTGTGCCCATTTCTAATGCATTACAATCATCTCCAGAACAAATAGGTTCATTTGCTACTTTAGGAGGATCTCTTTTTCTTTGTTTATTAATTAATCCAATTACTTTAGGTAATTCATTAACCCATTCCCTTGATGTTTTTCCTGTTAATAGCTCCTGTGCCTGCATTCTATGAAACAAAGCCTTTCCTAAATATTGATTAGTTCTTTCTACCATTGCAATTTGTCTATGTCTACCAGTTTTGGCATATTTAAAACCAATATTATTTTCTTCAAGATATTTTTTAACTTCTCCTTTAAATTCTGATCCTGAATCCATATACAAATATTCAGGAACTGATAATATTCCACGATTATAAATTGTTTTTAAAGCATTAATAACAGTTTCACTTGATTTACTTTTTAAAGGAACTGCATCACTCAATCTAGTAGCAACATCAGTAACAACTAAGGCATATTTATATCCATTATCTGTAGGTAAAAATAATAGGTCTGCTTGATGATCAACATTTGCTGAATATGTTTGATTAAAGTGAGGTGTTTGTTGATAAGTTTCCTTGATTGGTTTTTTATATAAATTATATAGTTCTTGCTTTTTTAAATATTTTTTGTCTTTGACTTTTGTTATACCATAGTTTTTATAATAATCATGAACAGGCTTCTTATCAGTCTTTTTTTTAGTTTTGCTCATTAGTGGCTAATATTAGATAATATTTTATTTTTCAAAAGTAATATAAAAATTAAAATATTTAGTATATATAAATGTCAAAGTCATTAAAGAAAACATTTAAAGACTATTATAAAAACCCAGAATTCAAAGCAAAACACAAAAAATATTTATTAACTAAAGTGGCATGTTTAAATTGTCATTGTATGGTTAGTAGATGTAATATGAGTCATCATAAAAAAACAACCAAATGTATAAACTTAGGAAATCAAATGAAAAAGGATATGTTAAATACATATATAAGTAAAATCAAACAAAAAATTGAAAAGCAAGAAATTATTCAACAAATAAGACTACAAGATCTTGAAAGTTGTAATGAAAAAATAAAACATCTAACTAAACTTTATTCAAAACTAGAAAATAATTTAAAAAAACTATAAAATTATTTTGAAAAAACTATAAAAAATATTTTCTAATATTAGTTATAGTAGAAAAATGCCTCTTGTAAAGCCAATTTCTTATGAAAGAAAGATCAAGGTACACAATAATCCAGTAGTTTCACTCAGATGGGAATCAAGAAATGGGTTTACACTACAAAAAATTCAAGAATCCTTTAATGAAACTGTTAAAAAATTACAAGATGCTGGTCATAAAGGAGAAGTTCAATTACTGTTATTATTTCCAACTAAAACTGGAGACCCTGCAAAATGGAGATATGTACTGCAGCATTTTGAAGATATTGATTCTAATCCAAGATTTAATCCTGATAAAGAATTTGAAGATTATTGGGGAAATTTTGCTGATCTTGAATTTCCTGATCTTTTTAAAGGGTTTGAAATACAAATAACAAAATATGATAGACCTCAGGGAGGGCAAGGAGGGAGAGATTCAAATAATGATTGTTTGTACAATTGTTTACATAGTATAATACCTGATATTTTGACTAAAGCCTTTCCAACTCCTGCTTCATTAAAAAAGTATTGTGGAGTAAACCGTCATTGGGGTATCCCTCTAGATAAAATAAAATCTATTGAAGAAAAGTTACCAAATTGTAAGATAGAGGTTCAAGGTGAATATACCTATCATTCAATAAAACCTGCCACTATTACAATTCCATTGAATTTATGGGATGAACACTATGAAATTAATAAAAAAGAATTAAATAGAGTTAAAGGTATTGCCTATGATGAAAAAACCCCAGCAATATTTAAATACCTTACAGAGGATCCTAGTAATGTAAAGTTTTATGATGGTAAGACTGAATCTATTCAAAAATTATCAAAAATCAGAGGATGGCAGGCAGAGCAAAAGTATAGTTCACCATATATATTAATTAAGAGTAGAGGTGCATTACCAATAAAAGATCAATATGCAAAGTTCATTGCAAATGCAGATGTGTTAAAGGAAAAAACAAATGGTAAATATAACTTATATAAGTGTGGATGTCCATTAAAGGCTGTTCTAAATAGATTTTATGAATTAAATCCATGTTTAGATGCAGATATTATAGAACAACTTGAAGCTGAATGGTTATCTGATTGTCATATGGGGGGATTAATATGGGCACAAAAAGGTTATGAAGGGCCAGCTTATAAGTATGACATTAATTCAGCTTATCCAACAGTATTATTACATCATTTGTTTTCATTTCCAATAAAAAAGGGAACTTTTAAAAGACTTACAAAAGAAGAATTTAACAACTTGAAATTTTTTGAGTATGGTATATATAAAGTAAAAATTACTAACTCTGATCATAGATTAATACCAACTACAAGGCCAAAATTTACTCATTTTGATTTAGAAAGAGCCAAAGAACTTGGTTACACCATTGAAATTATAGAAGATAAAGATAATAGTCCTAATGTATTATCTTATGCTGGAGCAAATGTTAGAGTAAATGGATCAATTTTTAAACAATTAATTACTGAATTATTTGCTCTAAAAAAATCATTTGGCAAAGATTATCCAATTTTTAAAGAAACTCTATTATTAATTTGGGGTGGTCTTTGTGAAAGGAATAAAGATTCATGCTTTGTAAAAAATGGAGATTCATATACTGTTCCTTCAGGTAGAAAACTAAAAGGGGTGTTACCATATGGTAAGAATAGGGTAGTTAAAATGGCAAATGTAGAAAATCCATACAATACACCATTTGCCAGACTTGGGCCATTTTTATTGTCCAGAGTAAGATGTATGGTTTCAAGAATATTAGAAACCCAATGTGGCTTGGAAAATGTAGTTAGAGTGTATACTGATGGTATTATATCAAAAACAAAGCTAACCTTTAAAAAAGAAAATAATAGAAGAGTGGACTTTGTCAAGATTGGTACTGAATTGGGTGACATAAGATATGAGGGATACAACAAACATATTTATATACATGGACCTAACAGGGTTGATGGACTTCATGAGTTTCAACTATAATTATTCTCATTAGCATATTTAATAAATTATAGTTTCTATATCATAAAACTCATTATATATTGTGTAAATTCCATTTACTAATTTACATACACACCAATTAGATATATTTAGTTTATCTTGTATTTCCTTATAATTATAAAAGTAACCCAGTGAATATCTTTGATTGTTTTC
>CAJCJB010000370.1 GCA_903970545.1 Candidatus Saccharimonadota bacterium
CTCACTAACTAGCAACTTAAATTAATTAAGGCATTGTTGGTAAAAGCCAAGACTAGCTCACCACCTATACCTAAGGATACAAACCCACTTATAGAATCTGCTCTAAAATTTGGTTTACAAACGGCATCTTTTGGGTTAGCGTTATGCTTTACAGGAGCGAGATTCCCGGGTGTATAGCTTATTACCGTATCTGCAAAAGAAATATCTCCTTGAGGTAACTTTACAATGTCTCCGTGCCCATCAGGATATTGCTTTGCTTGCGAAAATGCAAAGTAATTTATAAGAAGTAAAAGACTAAGCGCAGTTATTCTAACTCTTTGCATTATTTCCCCTTAGTCTCGGGCTTTGCTTCACTCAATTTAAACGGAATGGGGATGTTAAACACCACCTTTTGGGGCGTATCATTCTTTTTGCCAGGTTGCCATTTGGGCATATTTTTAACCAAACGCAGGGCTTCGGTATCTAAACTGGGGTAAACCGTTTTTTGAATAAAGGCATTTTCAATCGTTCCATTGGTTGTAACGGTAAATTTAATAAACACACTACCTTCTATGCCTTTTTCAAGGGCATCTTTGGGATACTTCATGTTATCTAATAAATATTTTTTAAGTGCTATTAATCCTCCGGTAAATTCAGGTGTTTGGTAGGCAGAATAAAAAGCAGTATCTTTTCCTTTAGCCGTATAGCAATTACCTTTTAGTAATTTACCGTTCTTATATTCTTCTTCTCTTCTAAGCTTTGTATTGGGGTAATAGCTTTTCAGGTTTCCTTCTAAATTACCATGCAAATAATTCTCAACACGCATAAACCTTCCATTATCGTAATACAATTTCCACTCACCTTCTTCTATATTTTTTCTAAACTCACCTTCTTTAATAAGAATACCTTTCTCGTTATAATATTTAAAATAACCTTCATATAACTCAGGATGCAAAGAAGTAAAAGAGCCATCCATTTGCAGCACTTTATCCTTATAATAATCCTGAACTAAAAAGAGATTGTTCTCTTTTTTAATCAACCGATAGAAATAAGCATCCACTTTACCGGTTTCTTTCCAATCTTCAGTAAAATAAACAGTATCAACCTTTATGTTTTGCGAAGAGCAGATAGCATATGTGAGAAACAAGAAACAAGAAACAAGATGAAGTTTTAAATTCAAAACCAAACTTTACTTTTTCTTAGCACAAACCAAGATAACATCTTTATTACTGCTCCAATGATAACCCAAATGGAAAGGTAGTTTAGGTATGCTGGCGCTGTCTTTATCAAAAACGGCTTTTAAATCTTTCTGACAATCCAGCCATTTAAAATCTTTAACCGGACGTTGGTATTCACCATATACTTTAGTTACCCAATTACCTTTCTCGGTAAAGAAGCGGTAAGGAATTCCGGTATCATCTTCTACCACATCATCACTTTTCTTCAAAATAAAATTACGCATTTTACTCATAAAATCGTTGTGTAATAAATAAGAAGCACTCTTTACATAAGTTGCCACCAGTCCTTGCATTTTATTGAGATACTTATAAAACAAAGCGGTATCGGAAAAGTTTTTATCACTTACATCGTATCTGAAATAATAAATACTCTTAGCCTGTCCGTTACTTACAATATCTATACGCACACCAAACGGACTGTGCTTATAGCTTTTAGTATCATAAGGAAACTCTCCTATACTGTCCTTATTTACTTTGGCTAAAAACTTAACATCAGCAATATCATTTCCGGTACGCTTAATAAAAAAGCTAAGTATGGGCAGGGTTCCATTTACCTTTTTGTTTTGCAAATCACGCCCCATGTACTGGGTAATGAAATAGCTTTTATTAAAAATATCAGCTAACGAAATTCTAAAATACTTTACGTACTGCTCAGCATCTTTCCTTTTCATTTTAGCAATTTCAGGTAACTTACCAATAGGCTCTAAGCCAAGCATAATGTACTTATCTACATTAGGAAAGAAGGTGTAAGCCGTTAAGAAATCCGGTCCTGAAAACGGATAGAATAAGGTTCTTTCATTTTGATTGATAGCGCCTAATTCTTTATCTCTCCATGCACGCATTTTTCCTACTCGTCCACGTTCCAATCGACTCCAACTGCTGTCAATAAAAGTAGCGTTCTCTTTCCACGCAGATGAATCTAAATATTTTGCCAATGCACCTGAAGAACTCTTTACACCAGCAAGAATGGAAGCAGTTGCATTAAAATTGTTTGAAGCATTAAAGCTTTTTATATCAAAAGCTCCGGCAGATACTTTTTTTATTTGAGTGGTATCTTTAGCAATGCTGTCTTGCTTTAATGATGCCTCTTGCTTTTTATCACCCTCTTTTTTAGAGGTTTCATTCTGACAAAAAGTAAGCAACAAAACTAATGAAACGGGCAATAGCAGTATTTTCTTCATGTTTTTAATAAAGCGCAAAAGTAATTAAATATTTTAACTGACTTAGCAAGCACTACGCCAAATGAAAAAGCCATTAAGTATTACTTAATGGCTTTTTATATTTCACTTATTTCTTAAACCTTATCTGTGATGTCCACC
>CAJCJB010000371.1 GCA_903970545.1 Candidatus Saccharimonadota bacterium
TTGGTTTATACAAATTTATGGCAAGTAACACGAATATAAATGCAGACGATAGTTAAATCTTTTTTAAGTTAAATTCTGAATACAGGGTTGTTTTATGGCTACTTGTAAGTATTTACAGGTGCTGTAAGAAGAAAAGGATACTAACTGATTACTTTTCATTAACAAGAATTAACCAAACAGAGGTTTGTATTTACTGCTTAGTAAATTCTATACTGTAGTTGGTATTGTTAATAGTATTGTTTATTTTTAAGTTGGTTTTAGTCAGCTCTTTTATATTCCAGTTAGAAACATTTACAAATAAATTATATACCGGAATTGTATCAAGGGGAGTAGCCGGATAGTATTTATAACCTGTAACCGTAAAATCTATTTTTAAATAATTCTTATCATTTTCAAAGCTCATATTGCCCGAACCACCAATGCTATATATGGTAGCACCATATTGATAACTTTTGTCTGACGAAACACCGACTTCTAAAAGAAGATTACCATACTGAGAGACCGGAGTTGGTGTACCTGCATAATTATACCCATCGTATTGATTATAAAGAAAGGTTGTAGAGTCGGCATTATTCATATAGTAGTTTGTAAGCAACCAGGTACCTACTATTCTTTTTTCAGGGGAGTCAAACAAATATCTCTTACTATCTTCAGGATATTTTTTGCAACTAAATAATACAAAAGAACCAAAAGACAAGATAAGTGCTATGTGTTTAAAACAGTTCATTTAGAAAGGCAAATATATCTGTTTTGAACTGATTTCATTCTCCGTAAGGAACTTAAATCTGCTTAACTTTGGTATTATACGCTTCAAATATATCGCGATAGCGCACATAACCAACATACTTATCTCCTTCAATTACAGCTACTTTATCTATATCATGTTCAAGTATTATATTAAGTGCTTTGCTCATACTTTCGTCGCTATTAACGGCAGGTACTTTTTCCACATAATTTATAATAGTATGGTTGCGATCTTGTTTATTAACGACAACATTTCTTAAAGAAATCATACCTAAGTAGTTCCAATCGTCATCAACAACGGCAAAATCGCTGGCATGGGTTTCAAACGAATTATTAAGCAAGTCGGCTAATGTCCAATTTTTGTTGGCAGTAGCTAAAACCCTGAATTCGGGAAAGAAATCATTTAAACTGGTGCCTTCCAACACATCATTTCGCATATTATAGCTATGTGCCGGAGATTTGAAGCGGTTATCTACCTGGTTTTTGTAGAAAGATATTTTGCGCGAAAGCAAAAAGGTAAATACCGATACAATAATAATAGGCGGCAGCAGCGAATAGTTACCGCTCATTTCGATAATCATAACAATACCGGCAACCGGAGCCTGAGCTACACCGGCATAAAAAGCCCCCATGCCAATTACCATAAAAGAGGCTATGCTTACTTGTTGGTTAGGCAATATTAACTGGGCAAAGGTGCCCACCGCTGCACCCAGCATGGCTCCAATAAATAAAGACGGACCAAATATACCGGCAGAACCTCCGCTACCAATGGTTAGTGTACTGGCAACTATCTTTAAAAAGGCAATGGCAAGACAACTAAGTACAATGGCAATAGCCCCTTCTATAGGAAAATAATCAGGGAAATGCCCATTTATAACGTAGCTTAAATAATCATTTCCGGTACCTGAAATACTAAAGAACAAAATAGCAATGGCACCCGTAAGCAAACCACCAATGGCAGGTTTTAACCATTTGGGTACCCTGATTTTATCAAAGAAAGTGCGGGTATCTTTAAACCCCTTGATGAGCAAATAACCAAACGCAAAACACAAACCTCCCAATAACAGATAAAACACAATCTCATTAGCATGAAAAGCCTGAGGAGTTGTAATATGAAAAGCCGATTCGGCACCTGCATAACCAATATAAATAAGATAAGCCGTAACCGAAGATATGAAGCAGGGTATCAGCGCATCACTTTCAATATCATGACGGTAAACCATTTCGGCAGCCGTAAGTGCGCCGCCTAACGGAGAACGAAATACAGAGCCTAAACCTGCTGCTGTGCCTGCCAATAGCAAAGTACGCCTTGCTCTGGCACCTGTTTTTAATATATTAGATACAAAAACACCTATACCCGCCCCTATTAAAGATATGGGTCCCTCTTTTCCACCGCTTCCTCCGGTAGGTAAAGTAAATAGAGTAGCAAGTGCTTTAAAGAAAGGGATTTTCGTATCTATTCTTCCTTCTTTGTAGTGAAAGGCATAAATCATCTCGTCAGTACCCGTACCGGAAGCATCTTTACAGAAAAAGTGAATAATTAATCCGGCTATCAAGCCCCCAAAAGCAGGTAAAAACAACACAATTAAGCAGGTACTGGGGTTTTGTGCGGCAAAGCTTATTTTTTGAACTATAGTCTCAGTCTTTTCAGCAGTTTGTGTGTGTAAGGAGTTAAAGAATGACTCAAGCAGACTAAGTATATAAGAAAAGCCCATAGACGCCACACCACATAGTAAACCTACTACTACAGCATATACATAAATACTGTTTGGGTTTTTTATATTAACGAGCTTTCTTAGACTAAAAGATTGAGGCATAGCAAGTGTTTAAAGCAAAGTCAAAAATATTGTTTATTTTTGTTTGCATAATTACTAAAAATGGGTGGTCGAGTCAGTATTATTTTACACAAACAGTTAACCATACTTT
>CAJCJB010000372.1 GCA_903970545.1 Candidatus Saccharimonadota bacterium
TTATTTATTAATGAATAAAACCTTTCTTTATATTGGATTGGTACATTAGATAAATAATAATTATGCATGGGGGTATTTACAAGAACAAGCCTAACATTATTCGTTTTACATAAATCAGCAATTTTTAATAGATAAAATGAATTAATAGCTGCGAAATTAACTAGATTTCCATTTTCATAATACTGGGAAGCAATTCTCTTTTCAATGGAATTCTTTGTAAGTGGTTTATTTGTAGAGTAAGTTTCATATTTACCAATAAAAGAATATTTATTAGGCCGGGTTATTAAATTTCTAACACCATTAGTGATTATTTTTCTTAATAGAAGAAACAGATTTCCTTTATTCTTTTTTAGTACTTCAATTTGAATATCAAAAGGCGAAACATAAAAATATCTTGCAGATATATGAGGTACAAACATGTTATTATCATAATAAGACGATATACTTGAATAGCTGCAACCTAAAATTACTGTTTTAATTTGAGGGTTATTTTTTAGGACACCCTGTAAGAGTGGAAATGAATATATATAGCCTTCGCTAGTCTGGGAAATATTTAAAGTATTTAAAAGTATTTGGTCGTTAAATGCGTATGCTATACGCGAATCGCCAATAATTAATGTATTTATTTTGGGGCTTATCTTATACTTACTTAATAATTGATAATTAAAACGATAAAGAAAAAGAAAAACCATAAAGACTAAGGCCAATGGAATTGAAACAAATAAAAGTATCCTTCTGTAGAAAATACTCATGTGCAGAAATAATACATTCTTAATAAAGACTAGTTATAATTTTTCAAATAAGGGGCTTATAAAATTATCTTTTTCCGGATAACCCTCTATCTCTAATTCCCATAGACCATTAATATTAACAAATCCTAAATTTACATAATGATCCTTTACCATACCATTTTTGCTTGTAGGTATATATTCACCAATAATTTTTTTAATATTATTTTCTCTAGCGAATCTTACAATTGTATTAAGTGTAAAATTTTCCATTCCACGTTTTAAAACTCGACAGCTCATTAGCCAGCTTTCTATAAATAATGTATCCAAATTCTGTTTTTTTAATATAACGATACAGATTAAACCATTATCACCATATTTATCTTCAAGTGTAAAAGAAACTGTAATGTAATCATCTGACTTAGAAATTTTTTCAATTTCATCTTCGGTATAACGAATGGTACGTAAATTGAATTGATTTGACCTTTGAGAAAGTTGTGAAACTCGAGGTATAGTAAACCTATCAAATGGTTTTATTGTTGAAACCATATTGAGGCTGGCTAAAAAATCACTCTCATTTGTATAATTTTTGAACTCGATCACTCGCTTTGCTTCTTCCTGATAATGTTTTGTCCTAACTTCATCTTCTAATGAAAATGAAGCAGTTTCGAATAAATTTAAAGTTTGAAGATATTCCAAATAGTCCCCAGGGTTTTCTGGTAATTCAGGGATTGTTATTTCAGGAATATGGGTTCGAACAATATTTCGTTCAAACGGATTATCATCCAAAAACACCATAGAATCAAACCCAATGTTTAAGATACTTTGAATATATCTAATATTATCAACTTTATTATCCCAGTTAGCAACAAAAACAGCAATATCTTCCAACCGCAGAACCATATCAGGATGCTTCTCAAAAGGTTCTTTTGCCGTAATTTCATTATTCTTACTGCATACGGCAAGAATTATTCCTCTTTCCTTTAATTGTTTAGCCCATAACTGTAATTCCGTAAAGGCCTTGCCAGTACCTAAATCTCCAATTTGAATACCCTCTATACCATCATCACCAATTACTCCACCCCAAGTAGTATTATCCAAATCAAGTATCAAACATTTTTTAAAAATTCCAGTTATTGATAGAATAATATCACTTATATTTTTAGCCATTAAAGGCAGAAAATCAATACTAAATGCCATGTCTGCACTCATATACATATTAGCATCAAACATAAATTTCCGTCCGTAATAACTTTGTAAGGAGGAAACATCGCATATAAATAAGTTTTTTAATCTTATAGATAAATTCATTAATCCATAATTAATCATTCGTACTTGATATATAAATGATAATTCTGTTTTATTTGCAAAGTTTCCAAAAATACTGTCATTCAGTTCTGGGAAATTTAAAAAAATCACTTTGGTTTGCACTTTATCTAGTAAAGTTGTAGTAATATGTTCAACCCATCTTAGATAATTCTCTGCAAAATTAAGTTTGGTAGGTTTATCTGATTTGTAAAATTTTCTTTTAAGTTTTTGAATAGAACAAAATAAAATAACAAAGTCTGGATTTGTTTGGTATAATTTCGACTCTGAATCAAATACCTGCAGTTCAATTTGATTATAATCAGCTTCAAATAATTCAAAATTAATTTCTACTTCGTAACCATATCCTTTAAGTGCTTGTGCAAGAAATTGAGTGGCAGAATCACCTAAAATGGCAACATTAACTTTTTTTTTACCTGAGAAATCCTTTTTTAAATTTTTTTTTAA
>CAJCJB010000373.1 GCA_903970545.1 Candidatus Saccharimonadota bacterium
ATCTCAGAAGAAACAAACTCTACATTATTAATCTGCACCAATTGCCCGTCGTATATAAACATTTTATATGTATAGGCAGTACCTGTACTTGATGTATAGGTTGTTGCTCCATATGTATTTAATTGAGGTAAAGTTACCACAAGCGGCTGTGTATTTAAACCTGTACCTAATTTTTGTATACAAGTAGGAGAAACTAAAGAATCTATTTCTAAAGAATATCCGCTTGATTCGTCCAGCCTTGCTCCATTTAAATTAACGGCAATAGAATCTCCCTGCGTAAGAAACCCGCTAGTACCATGTAAAAAATGAAGCGATATAGCACCTAAAAAATTAGTTTGCGAAAAAGTACCTGAATGATCACGCACATAAACTTCTTTATAAAGCTGACCTGAACTTTCATCTGCAGTAACTACAGCATATAGTGTAGTGTTTGTATTAAACTTATAACTAATACCGTTCCACATGTTTCTCAATTCCTGTATTGTTATTGTAGTTCCAGGAACAAAGGGCTTTATGGGTGGTGCATGTGGTTCTTTCCTGCAGGAAAAAAACAAGGTAACAGCAACTATAAAACAAATTGCCGATATAAAAGGTATATGTTTTGTTTTCATTTTATTAATCTTTTATAGCAACGTTTTGAATAGCATAGACCTGAGAAGAATCTAAATATTGGTGGGCCGTATATCTAAACGCAATATAAAAAGTTCCTGTATACCCGCTAAGAGGAGACCCGGGATAATTCAACATTACAGCACCGTTTAGACCGGTACCTATACCTGCATTGGTAAAATAGCTTAAAGAGTCGCTTCCGTTTTGAATTCCCGTAAACTTATAAGTGATATCATACCAAATGGCAGGATTTGAGGGAGTAGTATTATATTGACCATATAAATTATTACTGGCGGCCGTTCCTTCAAAATTGGTGGAAATCAAAACACTTAATTGTTGCGGAAAAGGTGGTAGCCAGTTTGTAACCATAGTTTGAAATTGTAGATTTTTAGTAGGACTGTTTTGTATGGGAGGGGTAATTAACCACATTACATTTCGTGCTGTTGTTGTATTAGTATTATCTGCCCCAATGTAACCTGGAGGACCTCCTATTGTTGAGGGAGCTGCCCATACAAAATTGCCATACGTATTAAGATTATTCCAACCCGGAAAGGTATTGCCAAAATTTATATCATAATAACAATTTACAAAACTTTGGGTTAAAGTATCAACACCACAGCGCGGCTGTGTATATTTTAAATCGGCAAACGAACGGGGAGTGATTTGTAAATTACCATTATAAAAACCTATAGCGCCAACTATAGATCCGCTTTTTGTAGCAGGTACTTTTTGAGTAAGAAAATCTGTTGTGCCTGAATATAAAGATAGTTGAATATTATTAAGAGCACCACAATCATAAAGCAGGTGAGTTGGTGTTACATAGGTACTTGTTGTACTTAACGGAATAAAATAAGATGTATCTGTAAACGAAAATTGTGTATTAATTATTTCTACCAACTGCCCGTCATAAATAGATTGGGGAGAAGCAACACTTCCTAAAATGGTATGAAAGGTTATACTAGATGCTGATTGATTTAATTGCGCAATAGTAACAGGAATTGGAGGGGTTGGTCTGCCAACAGCCAATTTTACCACTTTGCATGTTGGGCTGTCACTTACATCTAAAGAATCTATCTCTAAAGAACTTGCTGTGCCTGTCAATTTTAAAATTGAGCCGTTAAGATTAATACGTATGGAATCTCCTGCGTAAATACCATGTGCAGTTATTTGTTCTACAGCAATAGCACCTGTTTGGTCTCTAATATAAAGTGTTTTGTAATCATCTGTCATGGTAACAGTAGCATATAAAGAAACGTCTTGGGTAAAAGTATAATTAAGACCGGTAAATAATGAACGAACTTGACTAATAGTCATCTTTCCACCTACAAGAGCTGTTTTTATTGGCGGTCCTTCCGGTGTTTTTTTGCAGGCAAAGAATAAGGTAATTGCCATGGCAAAAAACAATGAAAGAGTGGTATATTTTATTTTAATCATTCTAAATCTATATATTTAATTAAACGTATAAGACACACTTGCCATAAAAGTCAAACCAAAGGAATACTTATACTTATTCGGGAACTCATTTATCGTGTTGTCATCATACCTTAATTGCTCTTCACCCGAATTTTTGAATATATTATTTGTCAAGTTATTAATCATTAAGGTAACATTCACCTGATGCCCGTCTTTAATGCGGAATGATTTCCCCCCCATAAAATCTATGGTATAAGCATTAGGCAATTTCTCTTGATTAAGAATTTGATTTACCACCGGTTGGTCCGTAATTATGTATTTAGCAAGAGCTTCTTCGGTGCGTCTGTTAGGATTAATAGTTACATAGTTATTGGCAAAGTAGTTGAAATAAACTCCTGCATACCATCGTTTATTACTGGTATAGCGCACACCCAAAGAACTTGCTACTTCGGGCATACCCCCTACATGATAATTTTGCCAATAAACGGTTCTGTCGGTAGCTAAAAGTTGAACGGCATTATTTGCTGAAATGGTTGCTGAAGGGTTATTGGTGTATAAATACTGGCCATAAGCCAAAGCACCTATAATGGATACATGTTTATTTACAATACCTTCTAAGCCCAACTCAAGACCTTGATTAAGCTGATTTACGTTTGTCATAGCCGTATTTACAGATGTTTTAAAATCATTGTCGTAATAACTGCGCTGCCAAGCTTGGTGATTAATTTGTGTGTGATAATAAGTAATACGTCCTTTTAGCCAACGAAATCTTAAGTTATAAGATATGTCTCCGGTAAATATTTGCTCACTGGCAAGACCGGATATTTCATCATTACGTGTTTGAGCTGATAAAAAGGCATTTGTTGGTAGAGGGGGTTTAGTTATGTATGCGCCATTAATTGTGATATAGTTGTGCCCGTCAATTTTATAAGTTATTCCACCTTTAACCCCATAGTTTAAAAAATCAAGTACAGTGCTGTTACCACCAGAAGAACCATTTTCAGGAGCACCATTTATTCCGGCAGTTGTTGGGAACAATCCATTAACCATGTGTCCGGCACGATAAAAAGAAGTATTATTTACGGTAGCACTTATATATGCATCAATCTTTCTGAATGATTTTTCCGCCTGACCCCATAACTCATAACGCTGCACATTAATATTATAATCATAGCCGAATACATCTCCTTGTTTAATTAATTTATTGGGGTCGTTAATATTGTTTTGCAAAGCTTGTGGGTTAGGAGTAGTTGAAGATCCGAACTGATTATAGTCTAACCAATAGTCTCCACCCAATAAATCATTAACTACTTTATAGTAACGGGTATTAGATATGGTGCCATTTGTACCAACGGTAAGGTAAATATTGTTTTGAAGGCGGGTGTTGTAAATACCGTTATATCCGCCGGTTCTTACATCTTGCCTTTTTTCTTCTACAATATAAAGAGATTGCTTACCGGTATAAGTAGCACCAGGAACACCATCTACATTAGTTACGGTATGCATATTGCTAGCGTTTGCCTGATACATATTATCCCAATTAAGCTGCTGGTTAGCCGGGTTTTGCCACAATTGAGTTAAGTTGGCAAATTGGGTAGGGTTAGCATCAGCACTTGAGGGGGCATAATAACTTGGCATGTTTTGATAATAATCAGGAGCAGGGTTAGGAACACCATAGTAATTTAATCCGGTAAGACTTGTGCGACCATAAGACCCAAAGGCATTAACTGTAAGTTTAGAATGATCATTTAAATCTATCTTATCGGTTAACATTAAAGACGGCACATTAGTTTTACTAATTACAGCATTACGCGCTACTCCGTTTTGAAAACCCCAATCCGCATTGTAATGTTTATCGCCTGCAAGTGCAAATGCTTCATTGGTTTCATAAGCCTGTCGGGCTTGCGTTATAGGTGCGCCAAAAAGAACCACAGAAAGCGTGTTCTTATCGCTAAATTTTTTATCAGCACCTGCAAAAAGACCAAACCCTTGAAACCAGGTACCCGGCACATAGCCCTGAGCCGCATATCTTACCGTACCCGAAACAGAAAAAGCCCAACCATTTTTAAGCAGCCCCGAAGAATAGGTTGCCGTAGCTCTTTGTTTAAAAATACGGTTTCCTTCAGAGTAGGTTACCCGCAACCCCTTTCTGAAAGTGGATGCAAATACATTTAGATTAAAGTACCCACCCACATCGCCAAAAGTAGAACGTGAAGATCCTAAGCCTGTTTTTTGATCCATAAACCTAATCACATCGTTCATCCCGCCAAAAGTACTAAAGCCCGCTATACCAGTTTCTAAACTATTAAGCCGAACTCCATTCATCATAACAGTTTTGTTAACAGAGTTATATCCCCTGTACTGAAAACCTGCCACAATAAAGTGCATGATATTAGCCTGTATAAATACATCGCGCGAAGCACCCAACAACGCCGTTACATCTTGAGACTGAATATTGCTCCCTCCCAAATCGCTGGAGGCGGTACTAAAAACAGGTAATATTCCACTTTCAATGGTTCTAACGGTATCGTGTTCTGAATTATTAAATGATGCCGGAGTAAGATCATTAGATTTTGGGGTAGTTGTACTATCAGTTTGCGCGTAAGAAGCAGAAGCAAGAGCCAAAAAGCAAGAGAGGAAAAGTATCAGTAAGTTTTTTTTCATATACTATTGAAGCCGTTTACTATGTCTGTTTTTTAAAAAATACCTCTTTAAAGCGGTTAAGAAATATTAAATTAGTGATAACTAATGTTAATTCTCTCTTAGGATGTTCACTTTTAGGTGGGCAAAAATAAGCTAATTTTTATATCCGCAAAACATTTCTCATGTTAAGGAATTGTTATGCTTTTTCCTTCAGATCTCAAGGTATAGCATTTACAAAGGACTGTTTTTATCTCGAAATGTTGTAAAAACAATTACATTTGCCCGATTCTTATCTTATTTAACCATGAAAAACCTATTTTTAGCTCTATTTTTGTTAGTTGTTCTAATCTGTAGGGCGCAAAAATTTGATGCAACCAAACAATATACCCCTATTGCTGTTGGCTTTTGGAATTTAGAAAATTTCTATGATACACTTAACGACCCTTTAAAAAATGACGAAGAGTTTCTTCCTACCGCAAAATATAATTGGGATAGCAAAAAATACTACACCAAATTAGACCACATGAGTGATGTAATTTCTCAGCTTGGCACAGATGCTACACCCGACGGGGTTGCTATTATGGGTGTATGTGAAGTAGAGAACCACTCTGTTTTAGAAGATATTGTAAAAGCTCCAAAACTTAAAGCACGTAATTACAAAATAGTACACGTTGAAGGACCCGATGCCCGTGGTGTTGATGTTGCCTTGCTTTATAACCCCAAGTATTTTACAATGATTTCGTTTCATTCTTATCATTTAAAATTAGTTGTCGATAGCACCCATACTACCCGCGACCAGCTGTTAGTTTCAGGCAAATTGTTGGGCGAAGAGTTTCATTTTTTAGTGTGTCACTGGCCATCTCGCTTTGGAGGTGGTTTAAGTGAACCTAATCGCATTGTTGCCGCAAAATTGGGCAGGAAAATTATTGATTCGATATTACATGTAAACCCAAACGCAAAAGTAATTCTAATGGGTGATTTGAACGACGACCCTACCGACGTGAGTATAAAAAGAGACTTAAACACTACCGGAAAAGAAAAGGAAGTAAAAGCACCTTTACTTTATAATGCCATGGAAGGTCTGTTTAAAAAAGGTATCGGCACACTTGCTTATAATGATAATTGGAATTTATTTGACCAACAAATTATGACGCCCGCATTAATAAACGGAGATTATAAAGGCTTGCACTTCCACCAAGCATTTATATTTAACAAACCTCTTGTTTTAATAGAAAACGGAAAATACAGGGGTTACCCTAATCGCACCTTCTCTCAGGGTGCATATACCGGTGGTTATAGCGACCATTGCGCAGTATATTCTGTTCTGCTAAAAGAAAGGTAGTTATAGCTCGTTTAATACCAGCACTGCTTTTTCTTCAATAAAAGATAAGGCGTTGTTTTTAATGTTATCTACAAAATCTGGGTTGGTTAAGCAATAACGCAAAAAGTTTTCTACCCGTTCCTGTGGAACATCATTAGGAAATAAACGTGCATAAATAGTTTCTATCTGATTAATAGCCTGCTCATTTTTTTGTTTGATAGAACGAATGCCTTTTTGCTCAAGCATTTCAATTCCCTTTAAAGTCTTTTGTAATTCTGCCTCACTGGCGGCTTCTAAGGTTTTGTCAACCTTACTTATTTCTGTTCGTATAGTGTTGTATAAATCTTTTAAGGCTTCCTTTTCTTTATCTAAAGAGAATGGCTGTTGTGTAAGCGCATAGTTCTTAACCAACTTATCTTTCTCTGTAAAGAAATCTTCCGTAGCAAGATTTAACTTCTGCATCTTTTGCTGAAGAGGTTTATCAAGATAAAAAACAAAGTTGCGCGGTATTAAAACAGGATATGGAATTTGTGCTTCATTAAACATGGCTTTGTATTGCAACCAATACGATAGCTCACCGGGGCCGCCCACATAAGCCGCATTGGGTAATATCCTTTGCTGATACATAGGGCGTAACACCACATTGGGACTAAACCTTTCTGTTTCAGTCTCAATTAAATTTTCGATTGCCTCTTTAGAGAAACTAATATCAGTATTCAGTACCTTATATGTTTCGTTTTCCTTTACAATACGCTCACGTAGGTTTTTGTGTGCATAAAAAACATTTATCTCACGGGGTGTTACCTGTGCATCATAGCCTTGTTGTTTTAGTTTTTCGTTAGACGAGGTTACGTTTTTAAACGCTGTGTTTTCAAAAACATCTTTTTTAATTTCGGCAATAAATTCTTGTTTCAGTGATTTGCTATCACCATCAATAATTACTAAACCGTATTTACCAAACAACTCATTAACTAAATAACGGGTAGCATCTGCTAAGCTTTTCTTTGAGTAAGTGTTACTAAGAAGTGCGTTTAGTTTCTCTGCCTGTCCACTTTCTCCTAAGGTTTGCTTTATTTCAGTAAGAAAAGCATCTATTCCCTCTAAAGCAAACGTGCCTACTTTACCTTTTCGTTCAGTGTTCCAAACAATTTTTTTATTGAAAAGATTAATGTGATTTATCTCTTCAAAATCATGGTCTTCGCTTGCCATCCAATAAACAGGCACAAACTGATGAGATGGATTTTGCTTGTTAAGCAACTCGCACAAATTAATAACAGAAAGTATCTTGTAAATAAAGTATGCAGGCCCGGTTGCTAAACAAAGCTGATGACCGGTTGTAATAGTATAGGTGTTTTTATCTTTAAGCTTATCAATGTTTTGTTTTGTTGCATCGGTAAGGGTAATGTTGTTGTTTTGTTTACTTAATTCATCAACCAATAAAGTGCGGTTTAAGTTGTTGTAAGGATTGTCTGTAACAAATTTCTGTATGCCTTCAACAGATGGTTGGTATATATAAAACTCGCTTAGTTTATTGTTTGTGTAATCTAAAAAAAGCTTGCTGAAAAAATTTACTTTCTCAAACGGAATCAGTGTCTTGTTTAATTGCATGGGTGCAAAGGTATTCGTTTTTCTATTAACAAATTCCGCAAGATTCGGGTTGAGTGATGTGTGCAAATACACTAATTTTGTTTTTATGATACAGGAGGATGTTAATTATAAACGAATAGAAGAAGCCATCAAGTTTCTTACCGAAAACTATAAGCAACAACCTTCTTTATATGATGTGGCAGATGAGGTAAATGTAAGTCCGTTTCATTTTCAAAAGATGTTTACAGAGTGGGCAGGCATTAGTCCGAAAAAGTTTTTGCAATACCTTACCGTTGAAGAGTTAAAGAAGGAACTGCACAAAACAAGCAACCTGGTTGAAGCTGCCAAACGGGTTGGTTTGTCTGCCCAATCGCGGGTGTATGATTTGTTTGTAAACATAGAAGCCGTTACGCCTAACGAATATAAAACCCAAGGAGCCGGTATTCATATAGTGTATGGGGTGCATGCCACACCTTTTGGCAATTGCCTGCTGGCTGTTACCGACAGGGGTATTTGCAGTATGAGTTTTGTAGAAGATAATGTAAACCAACTTTTAGCCGAACTGCAAAGCCATTGGAAAAATGCACGTATTGAAAAGAACGAGCCTAAAACAAAACCCTTTGCCGAAAACATTTTTAATGCCCCTGCCAAAACAGCTATAAACCTATTGGTAAGGGGCACAGCCTTTCAGGTAAAGGTTTGGGAGGCTTTATTAAAAATACCGTTTGGTGCAGTAACCTCTTACCAAACTATTGCAAACACCATTGGTAACCCAAACAGCATGCGTGCGGTGGGCTCTGCGGTGGGTGCTAACCCGGTGGCGTATTTAATTCCTTGCCATAGGGTTATTCGCCGCGAGGCCATTATAGGGCAATACCGTTGGGGCTCGTTACGTAAAACCGCTTTAATAGGTTGGGAGAAAGCAAAGCTGACGAATTAAAGTTTTAAGTGAGGTAAGCAGACAAAACTCTGCAATCCAACTTACACGCCTATATTAAAAATGTTTTCGTTGTGATAAATCAATCTGCTCGTCGCCGGTTTTATAGCGCAGGAAGGTAAAGATGAACTGGAACATTTCTTCGGTGGTGCCCATACTCATAAAATCGTTTCGCTCTTTGCAATCTTTTGGCGGGTGAAAGGGGTTGTAGGGGTTCCTATCGGTATTATCGTATTTGCCAAAAGCATAAATTGTAGAGCCTGCGGGTATTTTTAGCGGGTGTTTAAAGGAATAGTAGTACTGCCATTTAAAATCCCATTTGTTTATTTTGATTAAGCGGATGGTATCGCCCTGAGGGGTTAGGGCATAAGCCCAAAACGCCACGCCAAGTAGGTGCATGTGTGGGTTTACGGATAGGAGAGATAAATCAGTAGGGGTTGTCCACCTGCTCATAAATGTTGG
>CAJCJB010000374.1 GCA_903970545.1 Candidatus Saccharimonadota bacterium
TCTTTCTTTACTTCTGTCGGTACTTATCAGTAGTGCTTTTGTTTTGTTTCCTCCTGTGTTTATCATGGGTATGGTATCGCCGCTTATTATTAAATCTATTACAAGCTCGCATGAAGAATCAGGTAAAAAATCAGGAGAGATATATGCCCTATCAACTATGGGAGGTATTTGCTTTACTTTTCTTACTGCCTTTTACCTCATCCCCCAATGGGGCATAACGATTACACTTATAACAGATGCTATATTATTGGCTACCTTTTCTATTACTTATTTTATGAAAAGAAAAGCATTCTTTCCTGTATTACTTTTTTTAGCAAGCATATTCTTTTCTTTTAAAACGGTATGTAAACCTTCTTCATCTGTTTATCTGAAAGAAGGCTTATTAGGGAAGATTGAAGTAAAAGATAAGTTAGATACAGGCAATGCTATGTGTCGTTTTTTATTAGTGAATAACGTAGTACAATCTTGTGTGGATGTAAAAACAAAACAATCAAAACTGCAATACTCGGATATATTAGAAAAAAATGTTTCTATCATCACTCCCAATGCCAAAACAGCATTGGTATTAGGCTTGGGTGGCGGAGTAATCAGCAATATGCTTGTGAAAAGAAACGTAGATGTTACTGCCGTTGAATTGGACAATCGTATAGTTGAAGTAGCTCAGAAATATTTTAACTTATCTGATAAGGTAAACGTTATTGAAGATGATGCACGGCACGCTTTGTTTCAATTAAAAAGCAAATATGACATAATTGTGATGGATTTATTTACCGGTGAGGTTGCCTCATCGCATGTTTTGAGCATAGAGTTTTTTGCCAAACTAAAATCTATGTTAAGCCCTAATGGCTTTGTTTTTATTAATACCTATGGCTTTCTTACAAGTAAAGCAGCAAAAGGGAATTTGATTTTGCTAAATACATTGCAACAAGCAGGTTTCAATTATAAAATTTGTTATTCAGGTAATCTTGCCATAGAAGATTACAGAACCCTTTTATTGTTTGCCTCCGTAAATAAAAACGAACAATCTCTTTTTGCTGAATTACCGGAACAAACTATTTCCTTAACTAATGCTGGTATATCAACAGATGATAAACCCATTATAGAATTTGCCAATGCTGAAGCAGCTAAAAGATGGCGTTACTCTTACTTAAAGAATTCTATTCTTTTGAAGAATGATTGAGCGTAATATTTAAACCCTTCGCTTTCTCTACCATAAAATCAAAAGCCTCCTGATAATCATTTTTGATGATGCCATCCAGAATAGCCTCTCTAATAGCGTTCTTAATAATACCTACTTCTCGTCCGGCGGGGATATGAAATATCTCCATAATTTGTTCTCCGCTGATGGGCGGTTGCCAGTTGCGGATGCGGTCTTTTTCTTCAAGCTCTTTTAGTTTCTCTCTAACCAATTCAAAGTTTTTTAAATAGCGTTGCTTTTTAGCAAAACTCTTGGTTGTAATATCCGCATCACACAAAATCATTAACTCATCAATATCATCTCCGGCTTCAAACAATAAACGACGGATAGCCGAATCCGTAATATCAGACTTAGCCAACACAATAGGACGTAAATGCAACAGGACTAACTTCTGCACATACTTCATCTTCTCATTTAAAGGAAGTTTTAGTTCGGCAAATATTTTAGGAACCATACGCGCTCCCTTGTCTTCATGTCCGTGGAAAGTCCAACCCTTCTTTTCTTCAAAACGTTTGGTAGCAGGCTTAGCTATATCATGCAAAATAGCGCTCCAACGCAACCAAAGGTTATCGCTGTTCTTACAAACATTATCCAATACTTCAAGCGTATGGTAAAAATTATCTTTATGCGATTTCCCGTTAACCGTTTCTACACCATATAGCTTAACCATCTGTGGGAATATCAGTTCAAGCAAACCGCTATCAAACAAAAGTTTAAAACCAACCGAAGGAACAGGCGAGAGAATAATTTTATTCAACTCATCCGTAATACGTTCTTTAGAAACAATGCTGATACGTTCTTTGTTTTTCTTAATCGCTTCAAAAGAATGCTCTTCAATTACAAACCCCAACTGAGACGCAAACCTAATGGCGCGCATCATGCGCAAGGGGTCATCACTATAGGTAATATCAGGGTCTAAGGGGGTGCGAATAAGTTTGTTCTCCAAATCCTTTACCCCATTAAATGGGTCTAACAACTTACCGAAGTTATTTTTGTTTAAGCCAATGGCAAGCGCATTCATGGTAAAATCGCGGCGGTTTTGGTCATCTTCCAAACTACCGTCTTCCACAATGGGCTTACGCGATTCTTTGCGGTACGATTCCTTACGCGCACCCACAAACTCCACTTCCATATCCCGGTATTTTATTTGTGCCGTACCAAAGTTTTTAAACACCGAAAGATGCGCTTCATCACCCAGTTTTTTTTGCACCGCTTCAGCCAAATCAATCCCTCTGCCAAGGGCAACCACATCAATATCTTTATTAATTCTGTCTAAAAAAATATCGCGCACAAAGCCGCCAATCACAAAAGCCTCCACACCCAACTCGTCGGCACACTGCTCTATCAGCTTAAATAAAGGCGTGTTTATGTGTTTTACATACATAGTGCGGCAAAGTTAATGGTTAATGCTTACTATTAAAATTTGAGCGTTCCGACCTCACCCTTAATCCCTCTCCTGCAAGGAGAGGGGCAGGGGTACGTTGTAATCTTTACTCCCTCTCCTCTTAGGAGAGGGTTGGGGTGAGGTCGCAAAAGGCTTTCCACTGCAATCCCTAACGCGAATTGTTTTTACTTTATCTGCCTTTACTTAGATTTGCTTGACTTGCTAGGTATTCCTTATTTTTAGCCGTTTTTGGGGGCAAATATAAAGTAAGAAAAAACAGCTTAAAACAAATTATTCTGTCCCCCATTCCGTACCCCATTTATTTTATTTAGTTTATGTTTGTTGCTGATAAGTAACAAATATAAATAATGGCAAGCGCAACATTCGTTTTAAAAGAACCTAAAAGCAAAGATAACACTTTAGTTTATTTGCTGTTCAGGTATCAGAATCAGACCTTTAAATATTCTACCGGACAAAAGATACTGCCCAAGTTTTGGAGCTTTACTAACCAACGGGCAAAAGAAACAAAGCAATTTAAACAATATGGAGAGTTTAACGCCCTGTTGCAGAAAATAGAAGATAAAGCATTTGACAGCTACCGTAAATTAACTACCGATATTATAGTACCTACGAAAGACAGGATGCGTAAAGAGTTAAACCGCAAATTATTGAAAGGCGAATTAGCCAAACAAAACAACTTTATCAATTTTATAGACGATAGTATTAAAAACTCCATCAAAAGACCTAATACCGTTTTCTCCTATAAACAAACCTTTAACCAATTAGTTAAGTTTAAAGCACAATATAAACGGGAAATGACCTTTGATAATATAGACTTAGAGTTTTATGATGACTTTATGAAGTATTGCCTTGAAAAGAACTATAGCCCTAATACTATAGGCACTTATATCAAGGTAATTAAAATGTTTATGAATGAGGCTTTTGATAAGAAGTTAAGCGACAATGTAGAATTTAAAAGCCGAAGGTTTAAAAAGGTAAGCGAAGAATCAGAAAACATCTATTTAACAGAAGCCGAGCTAAGCAAAATTTATAAGCTGAACTTATCCAAGCCTAAAGACAAAACCTTAGATAGGGTAAGAGATATATTTATTATAGGATGTTATACAGGCTTGCGCTATGCCGACCTGTTTGCCATTAACAGCGAGAACCTATTTGATAAGAACAGTAAATTAAGAATAAAGACAGAGAAAACAGGCGAACTGGTTATTATACCTTTGCATACCTATATCAGAGAGATAATAAAAAAGCATGGCGGCATACCGCAATTTAAACTAAGCAATCAAACCATGAATGAAAGCTTAAAAGAATTAGGTCAGATGGCTAAAATAAATGAATCTATACTAATATCCTCTACACAAGGCGGCATAGTGCAAACCAAGCCTTACAAGAAATATGAGTTAATCGGAGTACATACGGCAAGACGTTCTTTTGCAACGAATGCCTATTTAAAAGATATACCTACTATCTCCATTATGAAGATTACGGGACACCGAACCGAAAAGTCCTTTTTAAAGTATATTAAAATCAGCCAACAGGATAATGCCAATAAACTGACTAATCATCCATTTTTTAACTGATTATAATATCGTTATTAGAGTTGATAAGTGGGGTTAATCCAAACTTCCAAATCTCATAAACTCCTTTGTCTATAAGCCCTAAATAGAAAATACATAGTAAATTACGCATTAATGCGTGAAAAAAATTAATTGATTGCATAATCAATTAGTTACAGCATCATTTTTTAGTCTTTGTCAGAACGCTATTTTGCCGATGTTCCTTTGTGAAGATTTAATAGCGAATAAAGATGGAGCAAATTATACTAAGCGGTTTAACCTTAGAAAGGTTCGGGCAAATCATAGAAGATAAGATTAAGCAAGCCTTTGCACTAAAAGAGGTTGCAAGCAAGAAAACCGCATCTTTCAAAGAACCAAAATTTATAAGCCGGAAAGAAACAGCCAAGCTGCTGCATATTTCATTACCCACTTTACATGATTTGACTAAAGAAGGGAAATTAGAATCTTATCGAATTGGCACAAGGGTTTTATACAAACCCGAAGAAGTTATGGAAGCCGTAAGCCAAAGAAATTTTACAAACTGCGAAAGAAAAAGAAATAATATTAATTAAGGTTTGGATGGAGACTAAAATACCGGATAATTTGGAAGTGCAGCAATTAAGAGAAATGATAGTTGAGATGTTTAAGGAAAACTTTTCCTTGAGGGAACAGTTAAGAAAACTTGTGCCGAAACCATTAAAAGCTGGTAAAATACTAAGCCGAAAGAAAACAGCTAAACAGTTACAAATTTCATTACCTACATTAAATAAATGGTCAAAGGAAGGTAAATTAGCATGGTATAAAATTGGCATATATATCATATATAATTACGAAGAGGTAATGGAATTAGCGAGGCAACGAAATTTGCGGGGTGTAAAGGAAAGAGTAAAATATTTATATCAACAGTAATTTTTGTTTTTTTATATTAATTATACAAGACGAGCCCAATTTATTGCAATAAAGTTCTGTTGAATCATATAGGAAATTACTGATTTTTAGGATAGAACTCGATGAAGAAGTTTTTGTAGTTTAGTTGCGTTTATCTAATAAATGCTTTTTCATAAAAGGAATAATAAAAATTAATTTTCAAGATGGTATTTGAACGGTACGAATAGGATGAGTATATTAGTAAACACAATAAGAATAAATGGATTTAGAGGGCTACAGAATACTGAAGTTTCTTTAGGTTCGATTACCGTATTGACAGGGATGAACAACACCGGTAAGACGACTTTTTTGAAATCATTGCAAATTGCCTTAGGGAATAGGATGTTTATTTCTCAGTATGATATAGTAACACCATACCACATATGTCACTAATGCGTGTACACAAATTGTTAAAATAACGAGCTACCCTTAGACTGTTATAGCTTGCAGCCGATTTATAAAAAAGTAAAATAAAAACATGACAAAATTGCGTTTTTTACTTTACTACCCCCCTAAAATTGTTTCAATTTTACGCTGAAAAATGAAAAAATAGTTTGATAGTTTTTAAGGTGATTTTAAATGCGCTTTTTCCGTTTTTTAGTTTTGGCTTTTTAGAATTTTTAGTAGAAAATTTTATGCTGGATCAAGATGAAAAAAATGAAATTCATTTTAGTAGCGTGGTAAGTAACACTAAGCCACAGCTACGGACGTTCGGACAATTTGCTCAACAAAATGAATGTTAAAAAAACGCTGCACACTATAACAGTATTGCTCTGTGTGCGAAATCCGTGTCGAGTGCCATTCAAAAAATAAAAAAATGTTAAGGCGATTTTAACAGTTAGAGTTTAAAAATCACGTTTTTTGACAACTATTTTCGGGTCTATTTTGATGATTTAAAATATTGGAACAGGCATTTTTTGAATGAAAAACAATCAAAATATTTATGGTTTGAGGAACGGTTTTTAATGGTCTTTTATTTTGAGAGTAACATTAAGGAGCAAAAATTGAAGGAAAAGTATTTTAAAAATATTTTGCATTAAAATAAAAGTGTACTACACTTTATACAAAGGTAGCACACTTTTGTGGGAACTAAATTGTTTACCTAACCAAAGTCAGAAAGCCTTTTAAGTTTTTCTGCTCATTAGTTTTACCATCGGTATAGCTTATTACATAATAGTAAGTTCCTTCGCTGCAAGCTAAACCTGCTGTAGTATGCCCATCCCAGGCAGCTTGTGGCATTTGGGTTTTATCGGTACTGAACACTTTTATGCCCCAGCGGTCATAGATAGTACACTTGTAATTAAGTATAGATAATTGCCCGCTTGTTACTATCAATTCCCAATAGTCGTTTATACCGTCTCCGTTAGGAGTAAAAATATTGGGTACTGAAACAATAGGGCTTTGGCAATAGTCAATATTTACTGTAACATTACTAAACGTAGTAAAACAACTGTCTTTTACAGATAAAGTATACGTTGTATTTGCGTGTGGATAAACTAATATTTGTGGGCTTTGACTTTGAACAGGCTGCCAATTATAGGAACACCAATAACAATTAACGGGATTATATACACCCAATAATGCACTATCTCCTATACATATAGTAGTGTCATTACCTGCTTTGGCTATAATAGATGTAGGTATATGTATGGTAAGAGTATCAAAACTATAAATACCGCATTGTTGCTTTTGCAATAAGTAGGTAGTTGTTTTTTTTGGCTGGGCTATATTAAAACTAAGGGTATCATTTAATGAAAGACTACTACTATCTCCTTTTAAAACACTCCAGTTATAATTAGCGGCAAAAGCTGTGTTGCTATTACCCAAGTTTACTTTACTACCTACACAAACGTTTGTATCATTTCCGGCAAAAGCATTAGTATATTCTACTACGCTTACATCATCTAAATAATAAACACTTATATAATTATTGGGAGCACAACACCAAAGCGCACCTATACCAGATATAAATTGGGCATCAGTATTTGCATCATCATAAAAATTGCCTATGGTAATATAATTTTCTCCTCCATTGGCAGTAAAAGTTCCCTGAACGGCTGTCCAACCTGTATAATTATTTAAGAAATTGCCATAAGGGTTTTCTACCTGAGGGGTTACGCTAATTATATATTGACTTGAACTGCTTACAGCATTTGGTGAAAAATAAACCCCTACCCTTGATGAAGCATAAGTTGAATAAGCATCCATCAAGCTTACGTATAAAGACATGCAATAGGTTTTAGTTTTACGTAAACTATCTGTTAATTGAGTCTGGACATACCCTCTATATGTGGCTGCTACTGATATTCCATGGTCTAAGACTGCAATATCTGCGTATCCTTTGCCTGTATGTGCATATTGCCAACCAGCAACATTTGCAGGAACTCCTAAAGTTGGACAGGTATCTCCACCACATTTTAAAGTGTCTATTTCATTAAAAATATCAGGTGTTGTATTATTCGGGTTCATCCAACCAACAGCGTCTGTTATAGTTTCGTTACCAGTTAATGCACAAGGCGGTGGAAAATTTTGTATGTTTTCAAAGCTCCAGTTAGGCACTAAATTGTTTTGAGCAACACCCAGCCCTAACCCTCCCAAAAGGGGGGAGAAGAGGGAAATACATATCATGAAAACAATTTTATTCAATACTATAAAACAAAAAAGAGTGCTACGCTTTATACAAAGGTAGCACTCTTTTGTGGGAACTAAATTGTTTACCTAACCAAAGTCAGAAAGCCTTTTAAGTTTTTCTGTTCATTAGTTTTACCATCGGTATAGCTTATTACATAATAGTAAGTTCCTTCGCTGCAAGCTATGCCTGATGTAGTGTGCCCATCCCAAGCATTACTAACCATTCCATTATTAATTGTATCAAAAACTTTTATCCCCCACCTGTCGTATATAGTGCACTGATAATTAAGTATACCTAATGGGCTTTGTACGATAGGTTGCCATATATCATTTATACCATCTCCATTAGGTGTAAAAATATTTGGAACTGTAACACTAGGAGGTACTTCAACAAGAATAACTACACTTTCTGTATCTGAGCATCCTGCAGAATTTGTTTCAATCATAACTACGGTATAGGTACCCGAACTAGAATATATTGTAGAGGTGTTTTCATTTAAACTATTGGTTGTTTGAGTGCTTCCATTTCCATAATTCCAATTATAATTTGTAGCACCAAGCGATGTATTTGTAAAAGTTACACCTAATGGCTCATAACCAGTAAGAGGAAATGCAGAAAAATTTGCTTTGATTGGTATTACATTAACTGTGCTTGTAGCCATTGTGCTACAGGTATTAACTGAAGTTGCACCAATAACCGAATAAATAGTTGTTATAGTTGGAGTAGCAGTTACAGTACTTAGCGTAGAAGAACTTAACCCTATGGAAGGATTCCAAGAATATGTTGTGGCACCAGAGGCTATTAGAGAAGTAGAGTTACCCTCACATATTGTTGTTGCAGTTGGAGTGGATAATAAATTAAAGATTACGGAATCAATTGATTCTGCGCAAAGTGCCATTAAACTACCACCGGAACCACCAAGACCAGATACAGTAATAGAAGTATAAGGTGTAGTTGAAGATAATGTTATATAAGCATTTGAGCCAGTACTAGTAGAATTTGCTATAAATGTATTACCTGTTTGAACAAAAAGACATGTATTGCCTGGATTACTTTGAGAGCAGGATAATACACCTGAATTTACAGAAAAACTAAATGTTTCACAAGAATCTGCAATACCAGTCATATTACCCCAACAATCAGAAGCGGCTAACGCATACACAATATTATTAACGGGGCAAGAAAATGTTAGAGTTTGTGTAAAAGTAGTTTCTTCTCCTAAAATAGTTGG
>CAJCJB010000375.1 GCA_903970545.1 Candidatus Saccharimonadota bacterium
AGTCCCACAAATTACCGTATAAATCTTTAAATACCGCAACCCTTCCCCATGCTTCCTCAACTGGTTCTCTAACAAAAGATATTCCGTTTTGTTGCATGTCTTTATAGTCTCTCCAAAAATTATCGGTATATAAAAACAAAAATACTCGCCCACCCGTTTGATTTCCTACTCTGCTTTTCTGTTCATCGTTAGCAGCTTTGGCAAGTAACAAACAACAACTATCAGCACCCGGAGGCTTTACCAATACCCATCGTTTGGTTTCGCTTAAAATGCTGTCTTCAATAAGTGTGAAGTGTAGTTTTTTGGTATAGAATTTAATAGCTTCATCGTAGTCGGCAACTACCAAGGCAATATGAGCTATTTGTTGTTTCAAGGCAAGGAGAACTATTTTTTGAGATACTTGCTGCTGAACATAAATGGTAGCAGCGTTTCAATACCATTGGTGCAAAAAACTTTACCCGTTGGCGTTGCCATAATCAGTTTTATCTTTTTATTATGACGTTGTTCGTATTCGGCAATGGCTTGTCGGCAAGCACCGCATGGCGTTACAGGCTGCTCGGCTTCCGCCTCGCAGGTTACTGCAATTGTTTTTATAGCTATATCAGGGTGCTGAGCGCCGGCATAAAATATAGCTACACGCTCGGCACACATACCCGATGGGTAAGCGGCATTTTCCTGATTATTGCCTGTTATAACTTTCCCGTTCTCTAAAAGAACAGCAGCTCCTACTTTAAAATTAGAATAGGGCGCATAGGCAGCGTGCATAATTTTAGTAGCCTGTTGAAGCAATGTTTGTTCATCAGCAGGAAGTTGTTTGGCAGTATTATACACATCTACCGAAACTATGTATTGGAGTTTTTCTGCGCTCATCGTTTTTTTGGTTCAATGTTTTTTTCGCTTACCACTTTGCCTGTGCTGTCGTAGTTTACTTCTTTTATAACAGCCCCCGTAGTATCGTAATAATGCCACAAGCCAACAGAGAGGTCTCTTCTGTATTCTCCTTCGGCATAAGGTTTCCCGTTTTCGGAATATACTTTAGAGTGTCCGTTCATTTTACCATTATCATAAAAAGCTTCACTCCATAAATGTCCGTTCGGATAAAAATAAAACCATTGTCCGTGACGCTTACCAACTCTAAAATAGCCTTTGGTCTTTACTAAACCCGTTTCATATTTCTGAAAAAACTCTCCGGTATAATCCGTATCAGGCGGGGCAAGGTCATCTACAATTTTATCCATTTGAGATTGTATTTGCTTGCTTACCGAGTCTTGTTCAGGAGCCGCCGGGTTTGTTATGTCTGTCTTTTGATTAGATGTACATGCATTTATTACTATAGTTACTATAAATGCTATTACTACTTGTTTTTTTAGCATGGTTATTTTTTTCTTTCTACGGTGTATATAACTAATTGTTCTAACGATTGCTTTGCCGGACTTGGTGCTAAATCTTTCAGCAAATTTAATGCCTGGTCTTTATATTGCTGCATAATTTTTTCGGCATACTCAATGCCCTTTTTATCAAAAACATAATCAATTACCTCAGCAACCTTCTTGGGGTTTTCATTATGGTTTTTTACGATGTTAATGATTCTTCTCTTCTCTAAAAATGTTGAATTATTAAGCGCATAGATAAGCGGCAGTGTCATTTTCTTTTCTTTGATATCAATGCCGGTTGGTTTACCAATTTCAGTTCCATCACCAAAATCAAACAAGTCGTCTTTTATTTGAAACGCTATGCCTGTTTGTGTTCCAAATTGTTTCATGGTTTCTATAATCTGCTTATCTTGCGTAATCGATGCAGCACCCGACGCGCAACAGGCAGCAATAAGAGTAGCGGTTTTCTGACGGATGATTTCAAAATAAATCTCTTCCGATATATCCAGTTTACGTGCTTTTTCTATTTGCAATAATTCGCCCTCACTCATTTCGCGCACAGCATTACTTACTAATTTAAGCAAATGAAAATCATCATTATCTAACGAAAGCAACAGCCCTTTTGAAAGAAGATAATCACCTATAAGCACGGCTATCTTATTTTTCCAAAGGGCATTAACCGAGAAGAAACCTCTACGCTCATTACTATCATCCACCACATCATCATGCACCAAAGTAGCCGTATGCAAAAGCTCTATCAGGGCAGCAGCGCGGTAGGTGCTTTCATTAATCTCGCCATGCATCTTTGCAGACAGAAAAACAAGCATAGGACGTATTTGTTTGCCTTTTCGCTTTACAATGTAGCTTGTGATTTTCTCTAATAAAGGCACAGGGCTTTTCATAGATTGTTTGAATTTTAGTTCAAACTCATCCATGTGAGTAGCAATAGGCACTTTTATATCGTCAATAATCGACAAGGCAAAAAAATAAGAGCTTAAAAGTGCAAATTAATTAGGGAAATAAAAAACGGTACTAGCTACGCTGCAATTACCTTTTTGTAACCGACCTATTCTTATTAGCCAGTTGTCCGCAGGCAGCATCAATATCTTTACCTCTGCTGCGGCGCACATTTACTATAATGCCCTTGCTTTCTAAATGTTCTTTAAAAGCAGTAAGCCTTGTGGAAGTGGTTTGTTTAAACTCCCCTTCATCAATGGGGTTGTACTCTATGATATTAACCTTAGCCGGTACTTTTTTACAGAAAGCGGCAAGTTCTTTAGCATCAATAATTGAATCGTTAAAATCTTTAAAGGCAATGTATTCAAAGGTTACACGCGTACCTGTTTTATCGTAAAAGTAATTCAAGGCATCGGTCAAATTTTCAAGCGAATTACTCTCGTTAATAGGCATAATGTAATTGCGTTTCTCCTCATTTGCAGCGTGCAGAGACAGGGCAAGATTAAACTTCACGTTATCATCACCCAGCTTCTTAATCATCTTGGCAATACCGGCAGTAGATACCGTTATGCGTTGCGCACTCATGCCCAAGCCATCAGCAGAAGTAATCCTGTCAACCGATTTCAACGTTTCCGCATAGTTAAGCAAAGGCTCGCCCATGCCCATATATACAATGTTAGACAGGTGCTGGTTGTATTTTTCTTTTGCGAGATTATTTACCAAAACCACCTGGTCGTATATCTCATCGGCTTTTAAGTTTCGTAATCGGTCTAATCTTCCCGTAGCACAAAACTTACAGGTTAAACTACAACCCACCTGAGACGATATGCACGCCGTCATTCGCGTTTCGGTAGGTATCAAAACACTCTCCACCACATTGCCGTCAAACAGTTTCATAGCGCATTTAATGGTACGGTCGCCACTAATTTGCATATCATCAATAGATGCGGCATTAATTACAAAATGCTCGGCAAGCAGCACACGCAGGTCTTTCGATAGGTTGCTCATATCATCAAAACTGCGGGTACTCTTTTGCCAAAGCCATTGCCATATTTGCTTGGCACGAAATGCTGACTGCCCCTTTTCTTTTAAAAAGCCGTTAATTTCCTCTACCGATAAAGCCCGTATATCCTGCTTTTGAGACATGATGCAAAGATAGTCACGTTTTTTTGTCGTTGCGAGAGCAAAGCATGGCAATCTCTCTCGGTCTTACAACAATTATCACAGGAACTGCCACATTTAATTTAATAATCATAAATCCGATAGCGTAACCGCAGGAACGCCCAAAATAGATTTAAAGTACTTTTTACTTATAAACCTCTTTTTTAGCAGCCAGCAGGGTGTTTTTAAGCAGCGAGGCAATCGTCATTAAGCCTACTCCACCAGGCACAGGGGTTATATAAGCGCATTTAGGCGCAACTTCATCAAACAAAACATCACCCACCAGTTTGTAACCGCCTTTAGTTTCATTACTGGCAATGCGGTTAATGCCTACATCAATAACGGTAGCACCCTGTTTAACCATATCTGCCGTAACAAAATTGGGTTTGCCAATAGCGGCAATAATAATATCGGCAGCCAGGGTATATTGTTTTATGTTCTCTGTCTTGCTATGGCAAAGGGTTACGGTGCAATTGGCATAAGGCGTATTCTTCGCCATTAATATACTCATGGGTGAGCCTACAATGTTGCTGCGCCCTATAACCACACAATGCTTGCCCTGTGTAGGTATGTTGTAATATTCTAACAACTGAATAATACCATAAGGCGTAGCGCTTATGTAGGTGGGTAAATTTAAAACCAGCTTACCCACATTTACCGGATGAAAACCATCTACATCTTTACTTGGTTTGATGGCTTCAATTATTTTTTGCTCTGATATATGCTTGGGTAGCGGCAACTGAACAATGTAACCGTCTATATCAGCATTGTTATTTAATTCTTCGAGCTTGCTTAAAAGGGTTTGTTCGGTAACATCAGTTTCAAACTTGATGAGAGAAGAGGTAACGCCAATTCTTTCGCAGGTTTTTATTTTAGAATTAACATAAGCCATACTTGCCGGATTATCTCCTACCAATACAGCAGCCAAGTGCGGTGTTTTTTTACCTGCTTGTTTTAATTGAACAACTTCTTGTTTGATTTGTTCAAGAACTTTCTCCGATACTTCTTTTCCGTTGATGAGGGTATAAGGCATAAATTACAATACGTGTTTTTCTGCGTGATAGGATGAACGCACTAAGGGACCACTTTCTACATACATAAAGCCTTTGGCAAGGGCTGCCTGTCTGTATCTTTCAAACTGGTTGGGATGAACAAACTCCGCTACAGGCAAGTTTTTAGGAGTAGGTTGCAGGTATTGTCCTATGGTAACTACATCACAATTCACATTACGCAAATCGTCTAAGGCTTCCAATACTTCTTCTTCTCTCTCGCCTAAACCAACCATAATACCCGATTTGGTACGGATGCCTGCTTCTTTTACGCGTTTTAAAACCTCCAGGCTGCGTTCATACTTAGCTTGTATGCGCACTTGCGGGGTTAATCGTTTTACGGTTTCTATGTTGTGCGAAATAATATCGGGCTTAACATCTATAACGCGTTGCAGGTTTTCCCACTTGCCCATAAAATCAGGTATAAGCGTTTCAAACTTTGTTGCAGGGCTTTCTTTACGTATTGCTTTAATAGTTTCTGCCCAGATAATAGAACCCCCATCTTTTAAATCATCCCTGTCAACCGAAGTAATTACACAGTGCTTAACACTCATTAATTTCACAGAGTTTGCCACACGCATAGGCTCATCCCAATCGGCAGGTAAGGGTCTTCCGGTAAATACAGAACAAAAGCCACAGGAACGCGTACAAATGTTTCCCAATATCATAAAGGTAGCTGTGCCTGCACCCCAGCATTCGCCCATGTTAGGGCAATTACCACTTTGACAAATGGTGTGCAACTTATGCTTATCTACAATGTTGCGTACTTTTATATACTCCTCGCCCGTAGGTAATTTAACCCGCAACCAATTAGGCTTTTTAGGTTTTTCGGTGGCAACAGATGTATTAATTTCCGGTGTAGTATCCATTACAAATTAAAACCAGCGTTTACCAAAATGAAAAGCAACATATAGGGTTACAAAAAAATTCTCTGCTTTCACGGGAGCTGCCATCGTGGCAATAGCACTTGGGAAACAATCAATAACAGAGCCTATTTCGATTGCTTTTATCGCATTGCTTTTATCTCCATATTCAAAACTAAAACCTAACTTGCCATATACACCCGGATATACTTTCATGTCTTGAAGTCCTTCAAATATAGGTGCTCTACCCACTATGTTATTTTGATTTATTTCGGGCGTATAAGGCACATTTAAAACTGTAGAAAATCCTCCTTGTGAAGAATCTACCTGTAAGAAAACCGGTTTTGCAAAACAAATAGTAATGCCGGCAGAGTATAACATACGTACTTCTATGCTCTTACGGTCGGCACGTTCATATAAAGTCCGCTGAAAGCCAAAACCACCACGTATAAAAAGTAATGCGTTTAGTTTACCATAATCATAACTCTTCCCTCCACCATCAGATTTTATGGGTGTTTGTTTTGGATGACGCATATTTAGCCCCTCAAATTCTATCAATCGCTTTAATTTTCCGGTAACGTGCCAA
>CAJCJB010000376.1 GCA_903970545.1 Candidatus Saccharimonadota bacterium
GAAGAAAAAAAACCATAAGAATACCGATAAGAAAAAAATTACTTTCACTTTTAAATACAGAAAACCCCAACCAACTTGTATTTGATGCCCCTGTTTTTGATAACAAAAGAACTAATGAATATTTAAAAGTCATTGCAGAGGCAGCAGGTATAAATAAGCCGCTAAGTTTTCATAGTGCAAGGCATACTTTTGCCATTAACTCGCTTATATTGGGCATTAAAATAGAAGTGGTAAGCGATATTTTGGGGCATTCCAAGTTAACCACTACCCAACGCTATGCAAGGGTTGTAGATACTTTAAGAAACCAAGAGATGAACAAATGGGACAAGCTCGCCATAGAAGAAAATACAGGGAAGGAAAACATAGTAAGCTGCCCCACCTGTGAAAATACCGTCCTTAAATTTGAAAGGAATGTAATAGGGTTAAATAAGCTACCTATTATTTGCCCTTATTGCTCTGCTTCGTTTCTTTACAATCTAAAAGAAAGTATATCAGAATTTAAAGCCGCATAGTGAATTGAAAATAATTTAGCAACGCATTTTGAACCTCATAAGTACCTACGAGTTTTTACTTTAATCTAAAGGAAATAGGTACATTAAAATACACTCTTGCAGGGTTTCCATTTTGTTTCCCCACACTCCATTTAGGCATACTTTCAATAAGACGTACCGCTTCTTTATCACAATTTGCCCCACCAGCAATACCCTTTAGCACTACTACATTGCTTATAGAACCATCTTGCTCAACTATAAATTTTACAAAGCATTTACCAGTAATACCAGCTTCCTTTTCAATTTCGGGATAATGTAAATTCTTTTGAATAAATTTCATCATTTCTCCTGCTCCACCCGGAAACTCAGGCATTTCTTGCACTACAGAAAAAACCTCTGTTCCTTTTTCCTTTGGAGGTTCACTTGTACTTTTTCCTGGAGGTTCAACGGCTGGGCAATAGGTATTCGTAGGCATTACCTCTTCTTTTTGTTCTTGAACCTTTAAGCCACCTTTATCTTTCAGGAAAGAATAGAGTTCATCTACTGTTTTGAATTTGACCTCTACAGAGTACCAAAAGGTTCTGTTTTGCCCAATTAAATCCATAACCTGCACAACAAGTGCATTATCTGTTTTTATGGTTTTTGCAGGCGAATTTGAATTACCCAACATAGATGAACTTGCAAGAGTGGCAAAAACAATATAGTTTCCTTTAGAAATTTCAATACCTGTCTCACTATCTGTAACCACGACATAATCTTCATTATTAGGATGTTCTTCAGGGATACTTTCGCCCTGAACTGTTATTACTTTTATAGTCCCCAATTTAATCTGACCGCTCCCTTTAAATATTTTTTTGATTTCAATGGTAGAACAAGTTAGGATAGTTCCGTTTGGAGATTGACGATAACATTTCTGACTTATAACTGTTCCCTCAAAAATAAATGTTGTACTGCTCATTATATGCTTTTGAAACTTCAATTTGTCTTCGGCAGTACGAAACCCCATTTTTTGTGCATACGAAAAATATGTGCAGAAAATAAGAACTGCTACCGTGATATATTTCTTTACTGTGTTCACTCTTAGAATTATTGCTGTGCTTTCCTAACTATACCATCAAAGTTAGTCTATTAAGATTACTTATTACGTTATTATTCGTACAATTTGTTAAACGGTCGTTTTTAACAATTAAACGGTCAGTTTTTGGCTAATACACAAAAAAGCCTCGCATTTCTGCGAAGCTTTTATTTATAAAATTGCCAAGTTTAACTCAGCATAATGTTTAGTAACCTTTACATAGCCACATCGGCCGTAGAGCCATAAACACTTGGCAACAACACACCTGATAAACGTAGATAAACACTTAATTGCCCACGGTGGTGGACGTTATGGTTTTGCGCCATATTGCGTATAATAGCCACGCGGGGATGAGAATAAAATACTTTCTCACCATCGCGCATAGTCCATGTTTGCATAAGAGCCTCGCTGGTAGTTGCTTCCACATCTTTAACAGCCTGTGCAGTATTGGCATCAAATAAAGCTAAAAGATCTGCTGTGTTTTTTAAATCGGCTACCGGAGAGGGGCGGCCTTTGGCAAAATCCATCTCATTAGTAGTAACAATGCGGCTAACCCAGGTAGGTATACTTGCTATGTGCTTTGCCAGCTTCTGCATTTCCATACTCTTTTCATGTGGTTTCCAGGTTGCTTTATCAAAAGGCACAAGTTCAAGCATTCTGCGTGTAATGGTTGCTTCGTGCTTAATTTCGTTTAGAAGTGAGGTTTTTAAATCCATAGTATCTTAAATTAGGTTTGAGCAAAGCTATCAAAAAAGAATGAAGAATAGCCTTTTCCAAAGGAAAGGGTTTAGCTAACAGCTTTTACTTTTTAGGAGTAACAACTTTATTGGTAATGGTTGAATCCTTTTTCTCATTTCCTCTGTCTCCCCAATTACCATATCCACGCCCTTCATGGTGCCACCTGTGATGAAAACCTCTTTCACTTTCCATTTTGCCCTCACCTTTACCTTCTTCGCCTTTCACCCCTTCATTTTCTTCTCTATTCCAATCTCCAAATCTTTCATGCCTATACTCTCCTTCTTCACCTCTAAAACCATCATGGTGTTCTCTCCAAAAGTGGTGTCTCATTTCTCTGCGGTCAAATCTTTCTCTTTCATTCTCTCCTTTTTTATGATGTTGTCTGGTGGCCATTATAAAACCACCAACAAAGGTTACAAACATTAAAAACAAAACTAATGCTATTATAGCTGTGGTAACAAAGGTGTACCATTTGGCTATGTCTTGTTTTTTAATGTATATAAATAAAAAGATGGCGAACGTAAGCGCCATCAGTTGAACTGAAAATAACGCAGTTACATGAAATAAAACAGATGCTA
>CAJCJB010000377.1 GCA_903970545.1 Candidatus Saccharimonadota bacterium
ATTGCCTTAAAGAACATTCATCGCTTTCCGTTCCTTATTAAGTAGTTAGTTTTTACTGCTAACAATTTTTAGTTGAGAAATTATATTAGTTCTGTATCTATTGCGTCTACTAATTCTGCAACTTTAAAACGTAATCATACATCTTAAAAAGTGCGTACGCTGTTAAATTTCCTTGTAAGGAATTACTATAATTTGCTTTTTATTTCTTTGCAGATAATTTGCATTTTATTGATTACTAAAAACAGAAACTTTCAGAGCACACACATTATAAACTCTTCAAATGCTATTTCAGCCGAAACGTTTCAGGCAATATCAAATACCAAAGAATATCTTTCGTTAAAAGAAGAGAATTTAAAGTTAGCCAAACAAAATGCAGGCCTGCTAAACATTATCCGGTCACGCTCGTATGAATTGATTCAAACGGCTTCGCTTCAAAAAAACGATACGCTTTATAAGCAAAAGTATATCTATACAATGGCCAAAGTAATAAACAATAGTACCAATTTGCGCAGCAATTACCTTACGCTTAACATAGGCTCTGAGCAGGGCATTACACACGATATGGCTATTATAAACAACGAGGGTATTGTGGGGGTTATAACTAATGTATCTAAAAACTTCTCGTCGGCATTATCTATTTTGCATAAAGATGTAAAGGTTAATTGTATGCTGAAGAAAGACGGCTCTTACGGGCCGCTTAGCTGGGAGAAGGATGATGATTATACCAGCGCTACTATAACCGATATTCCTATTCATGCAAAAATAAAAAACGGAGATACCATTGTTACCAGTGCCTTATCATCCATATTTCCCGAAGGAATTAATGTGGGTACCGTAAAAAGCTTTGAGCGTAAGAGCGGTGATGCCTTTTATACCGTAAAGGTAAACCTGAGTACAAATTATAAGAAACTTAATCATGTGTATGTAATTAAAAATGTATTTAAAGGAGAGCAGGATTCTTTGGAACTAAAAACTCAAAAGCACGATAAAGATGATAAGTGATGTGCTGAGGAACATAGGGCGTTTTACGGTGCTTGTATTATTGCAGGTACTTATTGTTAAGAATATAAACTTAGGCCGGTATTTTATCTTTTTTCCTTATGTGTTGTTTATTTTATTGCTGCCGTTTAATACCCCAAAACCTTTAACCTTAGTGTTGGCTTTTATATTGGGCTTAAGCATTGATATGTTTTATGATACACAAGGCATGCACGCATCTGCTTGTATTACGATGGCTTTTGTAAGAAGTTTTGTGCTGGAACTTTTTGCGCCGCGCGAAGGCTACGATGAGCAATTAAAACCAACCATTACATACATGGGTGTAGGATGGTTTTCTTCTTATGCGGTAGTACTTATACTTGTACATCATTTTGTTTTATTTTATATAGAAGCATTTACCTTTCACGAGTTTTTCAGAACCCTGATACGTGTATTAGGCAGCACAGTAGCAACCTTTGGGTTTATTTATCTGATGCAGTTCTTGTTTTACCGTCCGAGTAATAACCGCCTTACATGAGCAAGAATCCTTATTTAGAAAACCGTAAGTTTATTATAGGTGGCATATTTGCATTGGTTGCACTTATTTATATATCTCGGCTTTTCTACATGCAGGTAATAGATGATAAGGCTAAACTGGATGCCCGTAATAATGCCTTTCGTTATTTAACCGAGTTCCCGGTGCGAGGATATATATACGACAGGAAAGGAAAGCTACTTGTGTTTAATGACCCTGCTTATGATTTGATGGTAGTGCCACACAATGTGCTTTATTGTGATACACAAGCACTTTGCAAAATATTAGACATAGATACCGCAGGTTTCATTAAAAGGATGAAGCGTGCCAAGCTTACTCCACGCAAAGAATCTTATTTCGAGAAACAAATATCTTCTGAAACGTATGCCAAGCTTCAGGAAAAGATGTATCGTTTTTCGGGTTTCTTTATCCAGAAACGAACCATCAGGCGTTATCCGAAAAAGATTGCAGCACATTTATTGGGTTACATTGGTGAGGTAAGTAAAGTACAAGCCGAGAAAGACCCTTACTACAAAGAGGGTGATTATATAGGTATTAGCGGTATTGAAAAATCGTACGAAAAAGATTTGCGTGGTATTAAAGGCACGCGCATTGTGATGGTAGATGTACATAACAAAGAAAAAGGGCGTTATGCCAATGGTATATACGATACACTTGCCATTCCCGGCAAAGCTTTGTATTGCACTATAGATGCCGAGTTACAGGAATACGGTGAGTATTTAATGCAAGGTAAAAAAGGTGCTGTTGTTGCTATTGACCCAAGTACCGGAGAGATTTTAGCTTTGATTTCAAGCCCTACTTACGACCCAAATTTAATGGTGGGCAGAGAGCGTTCTAAGAATTATGGAGCATTGCAAAAAGATACTGCCGGTATTCCATTATTTAATCGCGCACTTATGGCAGCTTACCCTCCCGGTTCTATTTTTAAATTGATTGACGCATTAATCGGACAAAAAGAAGGTGTGCTTAAACCCTCGACTGTTTATCCCTGCAACAGAGGCTATGCGCCTATGGGTGGGCATCCTAAATGCCATGCTCATCCCGCTGGAGATTTATACAATGCTATATCAGCATCTTGCAACTCGTATTTCTCTTATGTATTTAAAAGTATTGTAGAAGAACGCAAATACAAAAATTTTACCGATGGTTATAACAACTGGCGCGATAACGTAATGAGTTTTGGTGTGGGCAAACACCTTGGTTCTGATTTACCGTATGAGCTGGGTGGCAATGTACCTACCGTAAAATACTACGATAAAGTTTTTGGCACGCATCATTGGTTTGGAAACACGGTTGTTTCCTTGGGCATAGGGCAGGCAGAATTAACCATCCTACCTGTGCAAATGGCAAACGTTGTTGCTTGTATCGCCAACAGAGGTTTTTATTATACACCTCATATTATTAAAGCTGTGGGAGACCCCAAGAACATCAATACAAAATATGCAGAGAAACATTATTGCTCGGTACCTTATGAATATTTTATTCCGGTGGTAGATGGTATGGAGCGAGTATTAAAACCGGGTGGAACCGCTTGGACTTCTGCCATAAAAGACATTACTATTTGCGGGAAAACAGGTACCGCAGAAAACCCTCATGGAGATTCTCATGCAGTATTCTTAGCCTTTGCCCCAAAAGAAAATCCTAAAATTGCTATTGCCTGCGTGGTAGAGAATTGCGGCTTTGGAGGAACATTTGCTGCACCTATTGTAAGCCTAATGATTGAAAAATATTTACGCGGACATATTACCCGTCCTGAAATGGAAAAACGCATGGCAGAGATAGACTTAATTCATGGTAAGAACTTACCGACAACAGGGCATCATTAATTTTATTTGAACATTCCGGCAGTAAATCGCCGTCTGGCTTTAGCTTGTTAAGAGTAAAAAGAAGCTTTGTAGTAATAATTTTCTTTTTAATAAAATTAAACTACCTTAGTTGCTGCATTTAAGATTAATTAACAGCAATAAAACTATAAACCATGAAAAGAACTAAAATCAGTTTTATACTTACATTTCTTATAAGCACTACAACATTTGCTCAAAACATAGGTATTAACAGCATAGGAGCAACACCCAACGCATCTGCCAAGTTAGACCTTAATACAGGTAATACATTTACAAGCCCTAATGGTAAAGGACTTCTTGTGCCCAACGTTGCCCTTACCAGCACCGGAGATGCAACTACGGTAAGCACGCCTGCAACCTCTTTATTTGTTTATAATACTGCCACAGCAGGCGCAAGCCCTACTAATGTGGTACCAGGTTTTTATTATTGGAATGGTACTAAATGGGTTGCCTTTGAAGGACCCGGTAGCAACAACTGGGCTTTGTTGGGTAATGCAGGTACAACCGTAGGCACAAACTTTTTGGGTACTACCGATAATAATGATTTAGAATTTAAAGTAAATAATAACCGTTCGGGGTTGATTGATATTGCAAACTATCAAACATTTTATGGATATGAAGCAGGTTTAAATACCACAGCTACAGGACAGTTAAATTCATTTTTTGGATACCAGGCAGGTAGTACAAACACAAGTGGAATTTCTAATACGGGTATTGGTTATAATGCCATTAACACAAACACTACCGGAAATTATAATACAGCTATGGGTGTACAAACCTTAGCTACTACAACTGGGAATAACAACAGTGCACTTGGTGTAAACTCAGGATATTCTATCTCGAGTGGTAGTAACAACACCGCACTTGGTTACTATGCCATGAATAATTTTCCTACTGCAGCAATTACCGGAAGCAATAATACAGCGGTGGGTTATAACGCCGGTACCAATATGACATCAGGTAGTTATAATACATTGTTAGGTTATAATAGTTTTCTTTCAACCGGAACCTATACAAATGTAACAGGTGTAGGCTCTTATTCCTATCCGGGTGCAAGTGATGTGTTGGTTTTAGGAAGTATTGCAGGTAAAAATGGCGCAGCAAACTCTGCCCATGTAGGTATAGGTACTAACACACCTATAGATGCTTTGGTAGTTGATGTTCCTGCGGGTTCCGGTATTAATGCAGTTACTGCTAATGTTTCGGCAGGAAACGGAAATGGTAATGCTATTAATGCTACTGGTAATGGGTTACCGGGCACTTCTACAATTTATGGAATAAGTACACCTACTGTTAATGGAACAGGTTTTGATATCACATTCTCCAATCACACGTATGGATCATCAATTAATTTAAATGCTGCAAATTGTAACTATGCTTTTGCTGTGCATGGTGAAGTACAGAATGGTTATTCAGAACCATGTGGCGGAGTTATTGGTGTTTTGGCTGCTTATGGTAACTGGGGGGCTTTAGGTTACAGAACTATAGCAGGAGTTAACTATGGTGGTTATTTTGATGCCAGTACAAGTAACGGTACAGGAAGAATGAGTAATGCAGGTAGTCAAAATGATTTATCAAATGTTGGTATGGGTGCTTACGGAGATTTATTTGGAGCTGTGGTTAAAGGTACTGTATACGGTATGACTGTTTCAGGAGAAAGAGTTTCTTTATATGTAGATGGAAAAACGGTAGTTAACCAACCCATTACAGAAATAACCAAAACTACAAACAACCAAACGATGGTTAATTATCCATCGGTTTCTGCTACTCCGGTTTTGCAACTAAATGGTACTGCAAAAATGGAGAATGGTGCTGTTATTGTTTTTCTGGATGAGCAAACGCTAAGTCAGTATGCTAATACCGAAGATTTAACTATTATAGCAACTCCTTCTGGGCAAACCAATGGTGTGTATGCTGAACTGAGAGGAAGAGAATTATCTATTAAAGAAAACAATAACGGTACATCAAACACTAAAATAAGTTGGATAATAATAGGACAAAGAAATGTGCAAAATACAGCCCTACCGGATGAAGTTAAAGCTACTGATTTTGATACTAACCTTAGAAGCTTTGTGCATAGTGAGAATGATAAAAATTCTCAAGGCACAGGACTTTATTGGGATGGAAACAAATTAAACACAGGCATATCTCCCACTGCTAAAAGAAAGCACTAAACAACTTTACATTAATTTTGAATTACTGATAACTACTTAGGTAAAAATCAAGTGCATTAGTAAATGAATAATCTGAATCTTCTTTTATTAAAGAATCAACATCGCATCGCCATACGAATAAAAGCGATATTTTTCTTTAATGGCTTCTTTGTAGGCTTTCATCACTAAGTCATACCCTCCAAAGGCGCAAGTCATCATTAGTAATGTTGATTCTGGCATGTGGAAGTTTGTAATCATACAATCAGCTACGCTAAAATCATAAGGCGGGAAAATAAACTTGTTTGTCCACCCTTTGTATGGGTTTAAATGTCCCGATACGCTAACCGATGTTTCTATACCCCGCATAACCGTTGTACCTACTGCACAAACACGCTTTTTAGCATCTTTGGCTTTATTTACAATTTTGGTAGTGCTTTCGGATATAATTACCTCTTCAGAATCCATTTTATGTTTGGTAAGGTCTTCTACTTCTACAATTCTAAAAGTACCTAAACCAACGTGCAAGGTAACGTATCCAAAGTTTACACCTTTAATTTCTAAGCGTTTCATTAGCTCGCGGCTAAAGTGCAGACCTGCAGTAGGCGCAGCAACAGCCCCTTCGTTTTTAGCAAAAATAGTCTGGTAGCGCTCTTTATCACTTTCTTCAGCCTTACGTTTAATGTATTTAGGAAGTGGTGTTTCTCCCAAATTATATAACATCTGACGGAACTCATCATAAGGGCCATCGTATAAAAAGCGAAGTGTACGTCCGCGAGAAGTTGTATTATCAATTACCTCAGCTACTAACGAATCGTTATCGCCAAAATAAAGCTTGTTGCCAATACGTATTTTACGAGCAGGGTCAACTAATACATCCCAAAGGCGACTTTCGGTATTTAATTCGCGAAGAAGAAACACTTCTATTTTGGCACCAGTCTTCTCTTTATTGCCATACATGCGAGCAGGAAAAACCTTGGTATCATTCATAATCATCACATCCCCGTCGTCAAAATAGTTTATAACATCTTTAAACTTTTTGTGTGTAATTTTTTTTGTCTTACGATCAACTACCATCAAACGGCTTTCATCACGGGTTTTCGCAGGATATTCGGCTAGTAATTCCTTTGGCAGATTAAATTTAAAGGCTGATAATTTCATTTTTGTGTCTTATTTTGTTTTAATGTAAGACACGAACCACCTTGCGGGGCAATTGCATAATCTTACGGGATTAGTTTTTTAAAAAGTGCGCAAAGATAATACAATAAAAGGCAAAAGTCAAGTTTACATGAAACCAAGCTCTAATTGAGCTACTTCGCTCATCATGTTCTTGTCCCAGGTGGGTTCAAAGGTTAAGTCGAGCTTAACGGATTTTATGCCTGCCAATTCTTTCAGTTTGCCTTCTACCTCTGCCGGAAGGCTTTCTGCTGCGGGGCAATTGGGTGAGGTAAGAGTCATTACAATGCCCAAATTGTTTTCGTCTGACAGGTTTATTTCATAAATGAGTCCAAGTTCCCATACATCTACGGGTATTTCGGGGTCGAAACAGGTTTTAATCTCGTCGATAATACGTTGTGCTAATTCTGTATTTGTTGCTTTAATAATGGCAGCCATTTCCTATTACAATTATAGTTTGTTTTTTAAAGCCAAGGCATCTAATTTCATTTGTTTTATCATACTAAGCAAACCATTGGCGCGGGTTGGCGATAAATGTTCTTTTAACCCTATTTTATCTATAAAAGCCATATCGGCCTGTAAAATATCGTCGGGCTTTTGGTTAGATAAAACACGTATCATTAAAGCAACCATGCCTTTGGTAATAATAGCGTCGCTATCTGCGGTATATAGTACTTTGTCGTTTTCCAATGCTGAATGAAGCCAAACTTTGCTTTGGCAACCTTTTATGATATGTTCTTCTGTTTTATATTTCTCATTTATCAGGGGTAATGACTTTCCCAGCTCAATAAGATGTTCGTATTTCAATTCCCAGTCATCAGCAAATAATTCAAACTCTCCAATAATTTCCTGTTCAATTTCGGCTATGCTCATGCTAACATTTTAATGGCTTTCTCTAATGCCAAAATAAAAATATCAATTTCTTCTTTGGTATTATAAAAAGCAAAAGAAGCCCGTATAGTCCCCGGAATGCCAAAGTGCTGCATTAAAGGCTGTGTACAATGATGCCCTGTGCGTACTGCAATGCCCTGTTTGTCTAATAAAGTACCGACATCAAAAGGGTGAGTGTCTTTTACATTAAAAGAAATTACAGACGCTTTATCAGCTACATCTCCATATATAACCACATTAGTAAACTGCTTTAGCTTTTGTGTAGCATACTGCGTTAACTCATGCTCATAAGCAGAGATGGTTTCCAAGTCAATTTCATTTATGTAATTCAAGGCTGTAGCCAAACCAATGGCTCCTTCTATATTGGGTGTGCCTGCTTCAAATTTAAGAGGGCCATCAGTATATTCTGTTTTTTCAAAAGAAACTGTTTTAATGGTTCCCCCACCTACTTGATAAGGCTTAAATTTCTCTATCCATTTTTCTTTTGCATACAAAACCCCAATACCGGTTGGGGCGTATACTTTATGTCCGCTAAAGCAATAAAAATCACAATCTATATCTTGTACATCAACAGCCATGTGTGGTATGGCTTGTGCACCATCTATAAAAACAGGAATGTTATTTTGTTTTGCTATGGCAGTAATTTCTTTTACATCATTAATTACCCCAAGTGTATTTGAAACATGAGTAATAGCAATTAGTCTTGTTTTAGCCGAAAGTAGTTTTTTGTATTCGCTTAGGTTTAATTCTCCCTTTTCGTTTACAGGAATTACTTTTAAAACAGCCCCTTTCTCTTCACATAAAATTTGCCATGGTAAAATATT